>JBOGMI010001142.1:0-2983 GCA_050746645.1 Bryobacteraceae bacterium
GCTCCGCCGTTTTCGGCCGCAAAATGCCGCGCCGAGGCGATCTCTTTCTCCGCGAACGGCGGGACAAACGGCAAGGCGTAAATCTGGCCATGCGGATGAGGCATCGTTACGCCCACCGCTTCGCCGCAGTTTTCAAATACCGCGACAAAAGCGATATCGGGATTCGCTCGGTGCGCGGCGGTTCGCTGCGCCCACAGATCGATGACTTTGCGCCAGTTTTCGACCGTGAGCTTCGAGGGAGGAAGCGTGTGTTCGGGCGAGTACAAGACGACGTCGCAGGCGCCGCGCGGGCCGGTGGTGGCAAACAGGCCGGTTTGGGGCTCGAATGGCGGCGCATCCGGTACGAACGCCGGAAAATCGTTCGGGTACAGATAGACGTCGTAATTTTCGGGCACGCGGCCGGAACCGGGATCGAACGGGCACCAGTTGGCAGGCATCTGCGGCCGGTTCTGCCGCCCGGTCGAAACCGCTACCCATTGCTCCAGCAAAGCATTCCATCGGAGCTGATGCATAGGCTAAGGCATCACCGGAAAAGTTACCGTGTTGCTGACGGTTCCATTCTGTACAACGAGCAGCGGAGTTCTCAGATTTACAGGCAGATCGGCCGGAAGGAGCACGCGAATTTCGTAAACGCCAATAGAGCCGGCGGGCAGCACCGACGAGAGCACGCGCGCATGCCGGCCCGCCACAATGGCCTGAACCGGAACCGCGATCTGAGCCTGCTGGCCGGCGAACGGCACTCCCATCCGCGCGGCGCTCTTCCCGGAATGCACCGCGCCCAGCCCCGCGGCCCACAGCACGACTACTTGTCCGGGAGCGGCCGGATTGTCGCCCGTTACCGGCGCGCCCGACTGGCCCTTTGCACTGGCGTGAACCACCAACCCGCTCCTTGGCTCCTGTCCGCCGCCGAAAGCAAACAATCCAGGGCTGGCGGCGGCAATCTTCACATTGGCCGCACTGCTCACCGAGACGGTTCCGTTAGTATGTTCTGTCCGGATGTAAATGCTGCCCGCGTTGGCCTCGCCCAGCTTGTACGGAAGCTGCGCGCGTACTTCGCCGGCCGATACCGAAAGCAAGGGAAGCGGGACGCCGTCGAAGATCGCCTCCACTCCACCGAGCTTTGCCGGCAGTGCATGAATGCCATCGTCCGGGGCCGAAACCGTGGCATCGGCCAGCTTTGTGCCGCGGATATCGACGAGCGTGCCGGCCGCCAGCGCTCCGGGCCGAAAGCTCGCCGCATTCGTTATGGCATCGTCCTTCAGCGGCGTATCGGCGACGGAAAACATCAAGATGCGATGGTAAGTGGAATCGGCGACGAACAGGTTGGTTCCGTCGGAAGCCAGCGCAACGGGATCTCCGATGGTTTCCGCATCGGGCCCTTCGGGGGCATCGGCGGTTGCAAAATCCGGCTGGCCAAGCACTGCGTCGGCAGGCTGATCGTCCGATTCGGGAAGCGAATTCCAGACCAGCACGCGATGCAGCGCGGCATCCCCCACAAACAGCCGGTGACCGTCGAAGGCAACCGAGACCGGATCTTCGATGGCAGTTGCGGAAGGCGAACCGGAATTCGCCGCCGAACCGCCCAAGATCACGTCGGGAGCGCCGCTTTGGGCAACCGCGCGGGTATTGCGCCAAATCAACACGCGGTGGTTCGGGGTATCCGCCAGCACGACCGTTTTGCCAAACGTGGCGAGATTCGCGGGCAGCGGCGACGAGTGCGCGGCGGCAACCGGCTTGAAACCGCAGACGGCGCAGCCGCTTCCCTGCCCCGCCGGATCGGCTTCGGGAGCCGAGATCGCGCTAAGGTCGAAAGCGATCGTCTGCTGCGCGGCATCAGTTACATATAGCCGCCCGTAAGCGACCCTAATACTGGATATCGAAACGCCCGTCCCCGCCGCGGAGAATGAAGGCTGCCCAATCACGGCTCGCGCCGCCTGCCCGTTGTAAAACTGCGCAGACCACGCGCACACGGTGAGCGAGAGCACAGTGGCAAGGAGGCGAACAATCCGCATCGGGTACTATCGCCAGTCTACCGGAAGTCCAACCTTCAAGCGAGCAAACGGGCCGCGGAACGCGACTAGCCCTTTTTGTGCGATAACTTGGCTTCTAAGTACCGCTTCAGTGCGACGGCGTTGTTGTGTTCGCCATCGTGCGAACTGTAGAGCAGCGTCACGGAACCATGCCGGGCAGCCTTCAAGATCGGCTCCCACGCCTCCGGCCGCGTATCGAGTTCGGCAAAATACTTGCGCTGGAACTCGGGCCATTTTGCCGGATCGTGCGAGAACCATTTCCGCAGTTCCGTGCTTGGTCCGGCATCTTTCCGCCAAGCGTCCGCCGCCAGATGCTCTTTGCGCACCCCCCGCGGCCACAAGCGCTCCACAAGGAATCGCGCGCCATCACCTGAGGAGGCCTTGTCGCGGACCCGTTTCAAAATAATCATGGCATTAAAACGCCAGCAGGCGCTCGGCTTCCTGGACCAGATCGCCCACCTGAGGCAGAATCGCCTCTTCCAGCCGGGGGCTGTAGGCGATCCAGGTGTCGAGAGCGGCGACGCGGCCCACCGGCGCATCCAGATGCATGAACAATTCGCTGGAAATGCGCGCGGCAATCTCGGCGCCGTAGCCCCACGACAGCATGTCCTCGTGCGCCACGATGACGCGGCTGGTTTTCTTAACCGAGGCGGCGATCGCTTCCCAATCGTAAGGGGAAAGCGAACGCAGGTCGATCACTTCCACCGAAACGCCCGGCGATTGTTCAATGCGAGCCGCCGCGAGCAGCGATTTTTGCACCAAGGCGCCATAAGTAACGATTGTCAGGTTCGCGCCTTCTTTCACGATCTTCGCTTTTCCGAACGGGATCGTGAAATCGGTTCCGGGATGCGGAGCGCGGTTGTATGGCTCGCGATAGAGTTTTTTGTGCTCCAGAAACAGCACGGGATCATCGCAGCGAATCGCGGTGCGCAGCAGACCGGAAGCGTCGAGCG
>JBOGMI010001143.1:0-2823 GCA_050746645.1 Bryobacteraceae bacterium
TCGAGGTTTGGAATCGCGCGGTTCTGGGGCATCGCCGCCTCTCTATTTTTGATCTCAGCGAAGCCGGCCGTCAGCCGATGGTTTCGGCGGATCGTTCCGCCGCGGTCGTCTTCAACGGCGCTATTTACAATTTCCGCGAGCTTCGCTCCGAACTCGAAGCTTCCGATTGCCGGTTTCTCAGCCATACCGATACCGAAGTCATTCTCCACGGCTATCGGAAGTGGGGCATCGAGCGGCTTCTCGAGCGCCTTCACGGTATGTTCGCTATCGGCATTTGGGACGATCAGGCGGGCAAGCTGTATTTAGTGCGCGACCGCCTCGGCGTGAAGCCGCTTTATTACACGGTCCGCCCCGGCGGCTCGCTTGCCTTCGCTTCCACCGCCCGCGCGCTGCGCACCGCGAACTTAGCCGGCAACCTTAATCCGATCGCGATTGCCGAATTTCTCGAATTCGGCTATGTCACCGACGCGCATTGCGTCTATCAAGGCGTTCAAAAGCTAGGCGCGGCGGAACTGCTCGAATGGTCCAATGGCGCGATCCAGCGCCGCCGGTATTGGCAGCCGTTTTCCGCGGAAGATCATAAGCCCATACGTTTTGAAGAAGCCGTGGATCGCAGCGAACAGCTTTTGCTGGACGCGGTCAAGATGCGTTTGTTCGCCGACGTCCCAGTGGGCGCGCTGCTGAGCGGAGGCGTTGATTCGAGCCTGGTTTGCTGGGCGGTCGCCAAGCTTGGCGGGAATCTGACCGCTTACACGATCGCCACTCCCGGTGAACCTGGCGACGACGAGAGCGCCGATGCCGTGGTTACGGCGAAGGCCCTCGGCATTCCGCAAAAAATTCTTCACGCCGATCCCGAAGAAATTGCACGCGGCGGCATCGACGAGATGGTCGCGGCTTATGGCGAGCCGTTTGCCTGTTCCTCGGCGCTGGGGATGCTTCAGCTTTCGCGTGTCATTAAGCCGGAGGCGACGGTGCTGCTCACCGGCGACGGCGGCGATGACGTGTTTCTGGGTTATCCCGATCACAAGAACCTTTGGCTGGCGCAGCGCACCGCGCAATGGATTCCGCGGCCGCTGGCGAAGAAATGGTATTCGCTGCGCAAGCGCGCGCTGCGTCATCCCAAGCTCCGGCGTCCGGCGCATTTCCTCGATTACACGACCGGAGGCTTGGGCGCGGTGGCGATGGCGCACGACGGCTGGCCGCTTTATGAGCAGCGCGGGATGCTGGGCGAGCGGTTGGCGAGGATTCGATTGCCGCAGCGGCGCATGCGCTGGTCCATCGGAGCGGGACGCCGTGTGCTCACCGATATGCTGGTCTACCATCGCGAAGGGCAGTTCGCCGGCGAATACCTGACCAAAGTCGATGGAAGCACGATGTATTACGGGCTCGAGGCGCGTTCGCCATTTCTCGACCAAATGCTTTGGGAGTTCGCTTCGGCCTTGCCGTATACGGTGCGCCTCCACGGCGGGGAATTAAAGGCGGTGTTGCGGGCGCTGGCGCGGCGGCATCTCGGCGCACGCGTTGCCGAAGGACGCAAACGCGGCTTCACGATTCCAGCGCAACGCTGGCTCGCTACACGCTGGCTGGGCCATGCGCAAGAGCTGTTTCATCATTCTTTACTCGACAGCGAAGGCTGGGTACGCTCGGCCGCGGTGCTGAAGCAGCTTGATGTGGCCGCCGCGAGACAAACTGCGCCGCTGCAGCTTTGGTATCTCTACATTCTCGAAAACTGGCTGCGCTACGAGCGTGCCCACGGCGCATCTCCCTCCGGGGCGGAGCGGCTGGAAAGGTCCGTTGCCTAGCCCCTGGCAGACCACAAAAACCGATGGTCTGCCCCACCTATGAAACCCCAGCCCATCCTGCTCCTGGTCCGCGAGCTGGGCATCGGCGGAGCCGAGCGCGACCTGACCAAGGTCGCCAAGCATCTCGATCGCTCGCGCTTTGAGCCGCATGTCGGGTGTTTTCGCGACCAGGGCCTGCGCCGCGCCGAGTTAGAAGCTGCGGGCGTCCCGGTGGTGCGGTTTCCTGTCCATTCCTTTCGCTCTCCCTCTGTTTTCAAGGCGCTTGCCGCCTTCCGCCGTTATGCGAAGCAGCATAAAATTGGGCTCGTCCACGCCTTCGACTTGCCAACGAATATTTTTGGATGCGCCGGCGCGCGGTTTTCGGGTTTGCCTTTCATCGCCAGCCAGCTTTGGTTTCGCGAAAGCATCTATTATTCCGGCTGGCGTTTACATCTGCTGAGCATGCGCGTCGCCGATGCGGTCGTGGTCAATTCCCACGCGGTTGAAGAACGTCTGCTGCGCGAGCAGCCGCGGCTGCGCGGCCGTGTTCATGTCTCGCACAACGGAGTCGAAACCGAGTTTTTCCATCCTTGTGAAGGCCAGGGTCCCGAAGGCTCCCGACGTGATGGGCCGCTCACGATCGGCTCCGTTTGCGCGCTGCGCCGGGAAAAGCGCATGGATCTGCTGCTCGATGCATTCGCCCAAATCCGCGCAAGCCGTCCCGCCATCCGATTACTGATCGTCGGCAGCGGCGATATGCTCGCTTCGCTCGAACAGCAGCGCGACCGGCTCGGCCTTGGCGCCAATTGCGTCTTTGAACCGGCCAAAGAGGATGTCTCGTCCTGGATGCGCCGCATCGATATCTTCGCGCTTTGCTCGGATTCGGAAAGTTTTCCCAATGCGCTGTTGGAAGCGATGGCCTCGGGCTGCTGCGTGGTCGGTTCGCGCATCGGCGGCGTGCCGGAGCTGATCGCCGACGGCCGCAGCGGTCTCTTGTTCGAGCCAGGGAATACCGGCGATTTGGCCGCAAAGCTTGCGGCTG
>JBOGMI010001144.1:0-1114 GCA_050746645.1 Bryobacteraceae bacterium
ATCGGCGATCCTCAAAATAGTATCGTGCGCGCACAAAACATTTTTGGCCATCTGGCCGCACTCGCGGCTATCTTATGGGCGACGCAGCCGTTATTGGCCGGCCCGCCGTTCCAGCTCGATGATCCCGACGTGATCCCCTATGGACATTTTGAATACTATGCCTTCGGCAACATGAGTTCATCGCCCGGACAAATCGACACCTCGGGACCGGCGGTGGAATTCAACTGGAGCGGCCTGCGCAACGTCATGTTCCATTTCCTTTTTCCCGCGGGGGCGGCGTATCCCTCCGATGGTCCGGCCACGTTCGGCCTCGCCGATAGCGAGATTGGCGTTCAGTACCGATTCATACAAGAAACCAAACATCGGCCAATGATCGGGACCTTCACCATGATGGAAATTCCCACGGGTAACCCGGACAAAGGTTTGGGCGCGGGCAGGCCTTCCTGGAAAGTGCCGCTCTACGCGCAAAAGACGCTTGGAAGCTGGACCATCGATGGCGGCGGCGGCGAGGACTTCAGCAATATCGCAGGTGCGCGGAACTACCGCTTTGGCGGCACACTAATTATGCGTGATGTGAGTAAGAAGCTGACACTCGGGACCGAACTCTTCTATCACGGCCAGCAAACGGTGGACTCACGCTATGCGGCGATGGTGGATTTCGGCGGGTTCTATACCATCCACGATCCCGGCTTTCAGTTGCTGTTTTGCTATGGCCATAGCGTCGCCGGACAAGCCGAGAACTATGCCTATCTTGCACTTTATTGGACCCGGAAGGGAAAAGGCATCGACGGATTTCTAGCCAGTCACCTGCCGCATTTTTAGGCCTTCTTCAAAATTCGCTTCAAGATCGAAATCGCGCGGTCCGCCTCTTTTTCGGTGACGATATAGGGCGGCAGAAAGCGCAGGACGGTTTCGTGCGTGCAGTTGAATAACAGTCCCTGCTCGATGCCGTCGAGCACAAATTGCTTCCCGGAGATATCGAGCTGCAATCCCAACATCAAGCCCTCCCCGCGCACTTCTTTGATGAAGCGGAATTTGCCCATCAGGTCGATGAGCCGGGAGCGGAAGTAAGCTCCCATCGATTTGATCGAAGGCAGCAGTTCGTCGAGAATAT
>JBOGMI010001145.1:0-4249 GCA_050746645.1 Bryobacteraceae bacterium
AATGGGAGGGCATGAACCCGCTATGATAGCGGATTCCCATGCAATTGAAGATCAAGAAACTGCACGCCGCCGCGCACCTGCCCGAATACGCGCACGGACCGGAAGAAGACGCCGGTCTGGACCTGCGTTCCATCGAAACTGTTGTCCTCGAGCCGGGCGTTCCGCGCGCCGTCTGCACCGGCCTGGCATTTGAAATTCCGAAAGGCTACGAGGTGCAAATCCGCCCCCGCAGCGGCCTCGCTCTGAAGCATACGATCACGCTTCCGAATTCTCCGGCGACCATCGATCCCGGCTATCGCGGTGAGATTCGAGTCATCATGCTCAACCTCGGCAAAAAACCGTACGAAGTGCATGCGGGCGACCGGATCGCCCAGATGGTGCTGGCGAAATATGAAGCGGTCGAGTGGCTGGAAGCGGAACTTGCCGAATCACTGCGTGCCGCCGGTGGCTTCGGTTCCTCTGGTCGCTAGCAATTTTTCCACTTGCTTCGCCAGGATGTCCGCTTCCAGGTTCACTCGCGCGCCCAGCTTGTACGCGTGGATTGCCGTATGCGTCCAGGTGTGGGGAATGATCGTAAACCCAACCAGCTCGGCTGCTATCTCGGCGACCGTAAGGCTGATCCCATCCACCGCGAGTGAACCCTTCATGACCACATAACGCACGAGCGAATCAGGGATGCGGATGCGCAGCCACCAGTTTTCATCACCCAAAGAATCGAGAGAGACGACTTCTCCGGTTCCATCGACATGCCCTAGCACGAAATGTCCGTCGAGCCTGCTGCTTGCCTGCAACGGCCGCTCCAGGTTGACCGGCGAGCCGGGTTGAAGATCGCCCAGGTTGGTGCGCTTCAGCGTCTCCGGCGCAAGGTCGGCGGAAAACCGATCCGGCGCCAACTCGATCGCGGTGAGGCAAGCGCCGTTGATGGCAATGCTCGCTCCCACAGCGGCATCCCCCAGAATGGCCGAACAGGCGATGGTGAGCCGCGCTCCGGTCTGCTTCGGTTCCAAGGCGATCACGCGGCCGAGTTCTTCGATAATTCCGGTAAACATGGGATTCGTAAGCTTTCATTGTGAACCGCTGCCCTCTGTTAGCATTGGGCATGCGCGTGCGCGTGCTGTTTTTCGGCGTGCTGAAAGAGATTGTTGGGCGCTCCGAAGAACTGGTAGAGGTGGCGCCGGAGGCTACGCTCGGCTCGCTATTTGAGCACTATTCCAACCGTTACGAAACCCTGCGCGAGAAGCGTCCGTCGATTCTATTTGCCAGGAACCGTGAATTTGCAAATGCGGAAGCGGCGCTCAGCGAAGGCGACGAGATTGCGTTTTTGCCGCCTGTGAGCGGCGGATCGGAAAACGTGTTTGAGTTCACGCGGGAGACGATCGATGCCCAAAAGCTGGCGCGCAGATTGCAGCGGCCGGAAGACGGCGCGGTGGTCACCTTCGAGGGCGTGGTTCGCAACAACACCAGAGCGCGGCCCACTCGCTATCTCGAATACGAATGTTACGAAGAAATGGCGCTGCGGCAGATGGCGCGTATCGGCGGTGAGATTGCGGCGCAGTTCGGCCTGGGACGCATTGGCATCGTCCACCGGCTCGGGCGGTTGGAGATAGGAGAAGCCAGCGTGGCTGTGGTCGCAGCCGCGCCGCATCGGAGGCCGGCTTTCGAAGCGGCGCTCCGGGCGATTGACCGGCTGAAGCGCGAAGTTCCGATCTGGAAGAAAGAGTTTTTCGAGGATGGAGCGGTGTGGGTGGACGGCGAGTGGGACGTGCGCGTGCCGGCTGGTGCGCCTGAGCATTCCTAAGGCTTGCGCCTTACTGGTGCTGCTGGCGTTGGCCGCGGCTGCTCAGAGTTCCTTCAAGCCGCCCACCTTTTCCGTAAAGTCCACGCTCGTACGGCTGCTCGTCTCCGTGCGCGACCACAACGGTGGAATCATCAACAATCTGCAGCGGGACGATTTTTCGGTGCTTGACAACGGCGTGCCCCAGACGCTTGCCGTCTTCGAGCGCAACACCTCGCTTCCGCTCTCGATTGCCATCCTGATCGATATCAGCGGCAGCACGGACATCGACTTGCGCTACGAGGTGAATTCCGTTTCCAAATTCCTGCCCGCGCTGCTCGACGCAGGCAATCCTCGCGACGCTTTCGCCTTGTTCGCCTTCGATGGAAGCATCGACATGGAGCTGGATTTTTCCCGCAGCAGCCGTAAAGCCGAGCGGGCGCTGCGCTCGCTGAAAGGCGGCGGCGGAACGTCGCTCTTTGACGCGATTTACCTCGCCAGCGGCACGCTCGCGGACCGCGAAGGCCGACATGTTATGGTCGTCGTCACCGATGGCGGCGACACGACCAGCTACAAGACCTACGGCGATGCGCTCGCGGCTGCCCAGCGCGCCGACGTAGTCATGTATCCGATCATAGTCATTCCCATCGAAAGCGAGGCGGGCCGTAACCTGGGAGGCGAGCACGCGCTGGATACTCTTGCCCAGTCCACCGGAGGGCGCATCTTTTACCCCTCCAGCTACTCGGAGCTGGACACCGCCTTTTCGCAAATTCTGCGCGCCCTGCGGACCCAGTACCTGCTCGGCTACTACCCGCGGCACGTGCAGCACGTGTCCAGCATGTTCCATACGGTCAAGGTCAAGACCAAAGACGCCTCGCTGCGCGTGATCGCGCGTGCCGGGTATTATGAGCCGTAACAGAACCCCGACTGTCAGGGGGGATCCCCAGGGGAGCGGATTGCGTTACAATGGGGGTAATGTCTATCGAGAATAGGAGGTTTTGAACCGTATGCCTCCTGTACCAAAAGAGACCGCTGCCCAGCGCGCGGAGCGCTTAAAGCAGGAGAAGAACCCCTGGGAGTGCCTGCACGAAATCCGCGAGTTCGCGCGCGCGGGATACGACTCGATGACTCCCGAATGGATCGGGACCTATCTGCGCTGGTGGGGCATTTATCCTCAAGGCGACGGGCGCGGAGTGCTGGGCGGCAAAGGCGGCGTGGGGAGCACAGTCCCGTACTTCATGCTGCGGATTCGCATTCCGAACGGGCTGTTGTACTCGCACCAACTGCGCACGATCGCCGATCTGGCCACTGAATATGCACGTGGCGTCGCCGACATTACAACGCGCCACAATATTCAGCTCCATTGGATTCCCATCGAAGCCTTGCCCGATATTTTCGAGCGGCTGTGGCGCTGCCGGCTGACCACCATGTCCGCTTGTGGCGATGATACACGGAACATTACCGGCTGCCCCTTGGCCGGAGTCGATGCTGACGAGATCTGCGACGCTTCGCCTTTGGTGATGCGCGCGACCGATATGCTGGTGGGCAATCCCGATTTCTACAATCTGCCCCGAAAATATAAGATTTCCATTGCGGGTTGCCGGTCCTGGTGCTGCTATCCGGAGATCAACGACGTAGGACTGACCGCAACGAAACGCGGGGAAGAGATTGGCTTCTCGCTGCGCGTAGCCGGCGCTCTATCGAGCGAGCCGTTCTTCGGAAGACGGCTCAACGCATTTGTGCAGTGGAATCAGGTGCCCGCCGTGATCACTGGCGTGACGCAGATCTTCCGCGATTCCAAGGAGCTGCGCCAGCATCGCGAGCGCGCTCGTATGAAATATCTGTTCAAGCGCCACGGCTGGACCGACGAGAGTTTTCAAGAAGAGCTGGAACGGCGCATCGGGTTCCAGCTGGATCCGGCTGAGCACGAGGACGCGCCCGCAGATGTCTTCCGCGACCACGTCGGCGTTCACGCGCAGAAGCAGCCGGGATACTGTTATGTCGGCTCCTCGGTTCTGCGCGGCCGCATCACCCCCGACCAAATGCGCACCGCTGCAGCGCTGGCGGATTCGTTTGCCGGCGGGGAGCTGCGAACAACCATAAGCCAGAACCTGATCATCGTTAATGTGCCGGAGCGGCATACAGAGGTGGTGGCGAAGGAACTCACAGAAGTTGGTTTGCCCGTAACCGCCACGTCTTTCCGGCGCGGGACCATCACCTGCACCGGCACGGAGTTCTGCCGCCTGGCGATTACCGAGACCAAGAATTTCGCGCGCTGGCTAGTCGGCGAATTGGAAGACCGGCTGCCCGGCTTCGAAGAGCACCTGAAACTCAACATCACCGGATGCCCGAACAGTTGCGGCCAGCATTGGATCTCCGATATCGGAATCGAGGGCAAGAAACTGAAGGTCGATGGCCAGTTTGTCGACGCATACTATTTCTGCGTCGGCGGCGCGGTTGGAGCCTTTCAATCCA
>JBOGMI010001146.1:0-4650 GCA_050746645.1 Bryobacteraceae bacterium
GCGCGCGCCAGCCCGGCAAGCCGGCCATGGATATCCAACTCGTCAGCAAGAGTTTGGGGGACGCGAAGGAGCTGATCCTCAGCGTGCTGGAATCGCTGAAGGCGGAAGCGGCGGCACGGCGGGGAGAGTAAGAGCCGGTTTCCTCGGCGCATACCCACGGCGCATTAACCGGCCACACCGATTGGTGTATCAGGTCCTTCGGAAAGAACGCACGGTAAAGATATTGCGCATGTGGACGCACTATGAATAGACCTGGCGGTTACCTGTGCAAGGATCGGCTACGGACGTTTCCTTGTGCTAGCATCGGCGGTATGAGGGCGAAGCCGGCCTTGGGGACTGCTACTTGGGCCGATTTCTAATCCCCTGGGTTGCTTCCTTCCAGGAGTTCTTGCTTCTCGCCGGCAGGGCGTTTCGCAACTTATTCCGGGGGCCGCATTATGGCGATGATGTCGCGGTTCAAATGGACATCATCGGCATCGGCAGCCTGCCCATTGTTATCCCCACAGGCGCGCTAAGCGGAGCGATTATCGCCCTGCAGATGGCGCGCGCCCTGAGCACCTACGGCGCCAATAGCGAGGTTGGACCCGTCATAGCGATTACGCTTGTGCGCGAGCTGGGGCCGGTACTGACCGCGGTGATTGTCGCCGGACGCAACGCGTCCGGCATCGCCAGCGAGCTGGGCTCGATGAAAGTCACCGAGCAGATCGACGCCATGCGGGCGCTGGGTACGGACCCGCTGCAAAAACTGGTCACGCCGCGGCTGATCGCAACCGCCGTCATGCTGCCCTGTCTCACCGTGGTCGCCGATCTGGCGGGTTGGATCGCCGCGTATCTGATCTCGACACCGGTGCTGCACATTGTCAGCGGAAGCGTGTTTTGGTCCACCTCCTGGCGTGCCCTGCAACTCAACGACCTGGCGCAGGGGCTTTTGAAACCGCTTTTGTTTGGAATGATCGTTGCGCTGTGCGGCTGTTTTTATGGAATGCGCACCACCGGGGGCACACAAGGCGTCGGGCGGTCGACCACCTCGGCTGTGGTCGCCGCTTGTATCTGGGTTTTTCTCTCCAGTTTCTTGATCGACAAGATGTTCTATTGATCCATGGCGGATTCCCCGGCTCCCATCGTCGAACTCAAGCACGTGAGCTTGCGCTATAACGGCACTTGGGCGCTGCGCGACGTGAATCTTGCGCTGGCGCCGGGGGAATCGCGCATCGTCTTCGGCGCGGCCGGCAGCGGCAAAACGACGCTGCTCAAGGCGGTCACCGGTTTGGTGAGTGTGGATGAGGGGCAAATTTGCCTGTTTGGGCAGGATATTACGCGTATGAAAGAGCGTGAGCTTTTCACTCTCCGAGCCCGCACCGGGTTTCTCTTCCAGGAAGGGGCCCTATTCGATTCGCTGACTGTGCGCGAAAATGTCGAATACCCGTTGGTCAACCGGCATGGGGAAAACGGTCGGGGGCGGAAGGAGGATACCGAGCGCCGCGTCCGCGAGGCGCTGCGTTTTGTGGAACTCGAAGAGACGCTGGACAAGCTCCCGAGCGAGCTTTCGGGCGGCATGCGGCGGCGCGTGGGGATTGCGCGCGCGATTGTCGCCGAGCCGCCGCTGGTGCTCTACGATTCTCCCACCGCGGGGCTCGATCCCATCACCGCGAATACGATCATGGCCCTGATTTTGAAAGAGCGCGATTCGCGCAATACCGCCTCGCTGGTCGTCACTCATCGTTACCAGGACGGCGAAATCATGACCGATTACCGCTACGATGTCCAGCGCGGGCAACTGACCAAACTGAGTGACCGGGAAGAGCGGCAGCAGCGCCATACTCGCGTGCAATTTATTGTCATGCGCAAGGGCGAGATTGTTTTTCTCGGTACGCTGGAGGAGTTGGAAGCTTCCGAAGACGAGTACGTAAGAAGATTTATCCGGTGCGAGGAAAATCATGCCCAGTAAAGAACGAGTCACGCTGTCGCAATTGAAAGTGGGAGTGCTCGGCATTGTGGCGCTGTGCTGCATCATTTTGCTGATCTTCCTGCTTACAGGAGGCGTTTCCTGGTTTAAGACTCAGGTGCCGCTCGACACCTTTGTCTCGGACGCGGCTGGCCTAACGCAAGGCGCTCCGGTGCGCATCAACGGCATTCCGGCCGGCAATGTCACCGGCGTGAAGCTGTCCGGTTTACGCGATCCCTCCAAAGTCATCCGCATCGATTTCGTCGTGGATAAGAACATGTTGAAAGAGATTCCCGTCGATTCACTTGCCGCCGTTAGTTCCGAGAACCTTTTGGGCAGCACGAAATTCCTGCAGATCACGAAAGGAACCAACTCGCAAACCGTCCAGGCGCATGCGACTTTGAAAGCGGTCAACACCCAGGAGTTCGACGCGCTGGTGCAGCAGGGCTATGGTGTGTTGGATTCGCTCCAGGCCATTCTTGGCAAGGTCTCCGATATCGTAAGCAGCGTCGAGAACGGCAAGGGGACCATTGGAAAGCTGCTGGTCGATCCAAGTCTCGCGAAAAGCATGCAGGATACGGTGAATCAGGTGCAGACGCTGGTTTCCACGCTGAACTCGAAGAACGGCACCATGGGCAGGCTCATCAACGACAACACGCTGTACAACCAGGCAGTGGCGCTGATGGGGAGAATCAATAGCATTACGCAGGGTTTGCAGCAAGGGCAGGGCACCATGGGCAAGCTGCTGAAGGACCCGAAAATTGCTAACGACCTCGACACTTCGCTCACCCAGTTGAATACGCTGCTGACGAATCTGAACGCCGGGAAAGGGACCGCCGGGCAATTGCTGGTCAGCGACAAGATTTCCAATCAGCTTTCTTCCACTTTGGGCAAGATTAATACCACGCTCGACAAGGTCAATTCGGGGCAAGGCACGATCGGGCAGCTCATGGTAAACCCGTCGCTCTACAACAACCTCAACGGCACGACCGTTCAATTACGCGATCTGCTGAAGGCATTCCGCCAGAACCCGAAGAAGTATCTCAGCATCAAGCTGCATATCTTCTGATTTGAAGCGGCTGCTCATCAATGCGGACGACTTCGGCTTCACCTCCGATGTGAACGCCGGAATCGTGCACGCGCACCGCGAAGGCATTCTTCCTTCCGCCACGCTCATGGCTACGGGCGATGCGTTCGAAGATGCGGTGCATCTGGCGCGCGCCAATCCGTCTCTCGATATAGGCTGCCATCTGGTTTTGGTTCAGGGGCGTTCGTTAATCACCGGGCGGCCGTTTCCCGACGGCCCGCAAGGGCTGATTCCTCTGCTGCTGAAACGCCGCCTCGATGTGGAAGCCGAGCTGCGCGCACAACTGGAAAAGATGATCGCCGCAGGCATTCGTCCCACGCATCTCGATGCGCACAAACACACGCACTTGCTCCCTGGAGTATTCCGTGCGGTTGTCCGGCTGGCGCGGGAATTCCGTGTTCCCTTCGTGAGAGTACCGTTCGCGCGACGCTATTACCGTCGAATCGCCCTCCGGCAGGGCGTATACACCACCGATCATTTTTTCGGATTCGGTCTCACTGGTTCGCTGACGGAGCAAACACTGGCGACGCTGCTCCGCCGGCTTTCCAGCGGTGTCACGGAATTGATGTGTCACCCGGGCTATTTGGGGCCGGAGCTGAAGCAGGCGCAAACACGGCTAAAGGAATCGCGGCTGCGGGAACTCGAAGCGCTCACTTCGCCGCGGATTCGGGCGCTGATTGCCGATCTGGGGATCGAGCTGGCGTCGTTCCGCCGCGCAGAATAAGCCCGCTCTTGTCTCGCAGCGGCCACAAACCGCCGTAGACGGGGAGGCCATTAAAGAAGGTTGCGATCACCTGTGCGCCGCCCTGGGAAAGCACCGTAAGATCGGCCGGCTTTCCCGGCGCGAGCGAACCTTCGATATCCCCGGAGAAGGCATAACTCATCACATTCATCGGCCCGTTGTCCCAATCGGAGCCCGAAGCCGACGGCGCATCCGGATCGCAGGTGACCCGCACCGTCAAGCGGCCCGCATGAAGCAGGTCCAGATAGGCTTGCCGCACCTTAGGCGTGCAGGAGACATCTCGAATGCTGGTGACGCCCCGGGCGTTGGCATAGGCTTCGGCTTCTTCGAGAGCCGCAACGAGCTGCATCTCCGAAGGCGGAGGAATCAAGCGCTCGACCAACTTCGCTGCCGCGGCCTTCAACAGGCCTGTCGGATCGCCCTTTGCGCCGCGGACAATCGTGCCGCCAGGAGGATTGCGCGTACTGCGACCGATTCCGGCAAGCCGCAACGCCAGCTTGTTTGCCAGACACATGCTCCCGTCGGCGCTCTTCAACAATGCCGGATGCTTCTCCGTCGCCGCGTCGATAAGCTTATGCGTCGGCAGGCGATGCTTCTTCCAGTTCTTGCAATCCCAGTTTCCGCCAACAATCCAATGTCCATCGGGAACATGGCTGGCGAAATCGCGCAAGATGCTACGGAATTCCGCCGCGTTCTGCGCATAGCGAAGCCGCGGCCCGGTGAGGTCTCTTCCGCCCTGGTAAAAATGCACGCGTCCATCGTGAAAGCCCGGCAGCACCAGATGGCCGTGGCAATCGAAGACATGCGTATGGGGCTGCCGCAGGCGGAGGATCTCCGCGGTCGAACCCAGCGCGGCGATGCGGGTGCCGGCGATGG
>JBOGMI010001147.1:0-2475 GCA_050746645.1 Bryobacteraceae bacterium
CGGATTCTCGTTCCCGAAGTAAGTCCGCGCCATCCGCTCGCTGATCACAGCAACCGGCGTGGTGCCCGGCTGGTCGCGGCCGTCGATCCCACGCCCGGCTATGAGCGGGATCTGCATTGTCGTGAGGAAATGCGGTCCGACTACCATGACGCCTGCGCCCAGGACGGTAGCAGTGCCGATCTTGATCGGCCCCCGGTATGTCTCCCCGGCACGGTTCGCGTGGATGATGGAGGATTGCGAAACCGTCGCGCTACGCACTCCGGGGATCGATTCGAAGCGTTTGAGCAGGTCCGCGTAAAAAGTGGTGATCTCCGGGGCGCGATGGCCGGCCTGACGCGCATTCAATGAGAACAGAAGGATGTGCTCGCGGGCGTATCCCAGGTTGATGGAGTCCAGCTTATTGAGTGTCCGGACAAAGAGACCCGCGCCGACCAGGAGGAGAAAAGACATCGCGATTTGGGCGACCACCAGAACGTGCTGCGAGCGGCGGCGCGGTCCGCCCTCGCGGCCATTCTTGAGGGCGGGCATGACGTCCGGACGTGTCGACTGAATCGCTGGAACGAGGCCAAATAACAGGCCGCAAACCACCGAGAGCGCCGCCGTCACGCCCAGCACGTTCCAGTTCAATTCCGCGTGCAGCGTAAAGTTCGCCTGTCCGTGGGAGAGCAGCAGAGTCAGCGATCGCATGCCCCAGATCGCAAACAAGATCCCAAATGCTCCGCCGAGCGACGCCAGCATCACACTCTCGGTAAGCAACTGGCGGACGACGCGGAACCGTCCCGCTCCCAGGCTGAGCCGGACAGCCATTTCGCGGCGCCGCGCGGCGGCCCTGGCCAGCAGCAGATTGGCGATGTTCGCGCACGCGAGCGCCAGGATCAATCCCACCATGATCAGGAGCACAAACAAAGGCTTGGAATACCTCCGGCGCAAGCTACCGAGACCGGCGGCGCCGGGATTCAGCTTCAGCGCGGGCAGTTTGGCGAGCTCACCGGGGGTCGTCGCGGTGCTGGCAACCCATTGATGGAAGCGAGGCGCCAGCACGGCCTGCGCTCGGGCCATGCTTACGCCGGGACGCAGACGGCCCATCATTTCGAGCCAGTAGTAGTTTTCGTCGTGATACATGGAAGCCGCTGAAGGGCCGTCCACGAGCAGATTCGTGTGCACCGGAAGGTAGAGGTCCGGCGATGCCGCCGGGTCTACTCCGAAGAATTGCGGCGGCGCGACGCCGATCACCGTGAAGGGCACATTATCGACGAGAATCGATTTTCCAATCGCATTCGACGCTCCTCCAAAGCGACTTTGGCTGGTAGCAAAACTGATGACGGCGACCGGCGCCGCGCCTGGACGATCGTCTTCGGACTCGATCAGACGTCCCGCGTCCGGCAACACTCCGAGGCCGCGAAAATACCCACCGGTGACGTACTCTACGCTGGCTCGCGTCGCCTGTCCGCGGATGCCCAGGTTGTGCTTGAGTCCGTCGAAGTATCCGAAGAGCGTGGAAAAGACGGGATTCTCCTGATTCTCCTCGCGAAGCGTCTCGAACGCGCCGTAGGGGAACATCCCGGCGGCCATGATGCCTTTGCCGCCCGGCCAGGCAAGGCCCTGTATCCGGTGCATGACGTGGACCCATTGCTTGTCGGCGTTAAAGGGCGGCGGGCTATGCCAATTCAAGACCACCAGCGACTCGGGATCGGCCACCGGCAGCGAGCGCAACAGAATCGACTCAATGAAGCTGTAGACCGCAGTATTGGCCCCGATCCCGAGCGCCAGCGACAAGACCGCCAGGGCGCTGAAAGCCTTGTTGGCGATCATTGTGCGATATCCATAGCGGACATCCTGGCGAAGCTCCGACCAAAACCGGGTTATCCAAATCTCGCGGGACTCTTCGTGCTTCAGCCCGACGTTGCCAAATCGCCGGCGCGCTTCTGCCCGGGAGCGATCCGGCGGCATACCGTCCGCTTCGAGTTCCGCGGCTTTTTCCGCAAGATGGAGTTCCATTTCCTCGCGCAGCGACTCGCTCCGCCTGGCGCTCTCCATCCAATACTTCAGCCGCCGTATCAGCATCTTCGTCACTTCGCTTCCATCACACGGGCGATCGCCAGCGTGAGTTTCGCGTACTTGCGGGTTTCCACCGCGAGTTGTTTGCGGCCAGCCGCCGTGATCTGGTAGATCCTGGCCCGCCGGTTATTCGACGTCACGCCCCAGGCACCGTCGATCCAGCCGTTTAGCTCCAGCCGCTGGAGAGCGGGGTACAGCGATCCCTCCTCGACGAGGAGCTCGTTGCCGGACGATTGTTGAATGGACTGGACGATACCGTATCCGTGGAGGTCGCGCCGCGACAGCGTCCGCAGAATTAACATGTCCAGTGAACCGGGCAACGAATCGTTCTTTTGCGCCTTGCGTCCCATACCAAGAATTCTTAGCTTACGACGATGAGATTACGCGTGTCAAGCTCAGATTGGCGAGCCCTCGCGC
>JBOGMI010001148.1:0-1641 GCA_050746645.1 Bryobacteraceae bacterium
AGCGTGAGAAGGCCTTTGTAGAATTGCGTGACCCACGAAGACGCTTGCCGCGCGGGTATCGCGAGCGAAACCAAGCAGAACACCGGCTCAGCGCCCATGGCGGCTAGATCGGAAAGGCTGCGCGCGAGAGCCTTGTGGCCGATGTCGGCTGCCTTGTGCGTATCTAGTGTGAAGTGGCGACCTTCGAGCACGAAATCCGAAGTAAATACCAAGTCTTCGTTCGCCTTAGGGCGGAGAATGGCGCAATCGTCGCCGATGGTTTTCAGAAGCAAGCGGTCGCGAGGGCCGCTCCCGGCCATGCGGCGAATGCGGTCGACGATTTGGGTTTCGCGCATCAGGCGCTGGCGGCGGGCGCCTCGGCCAGGATTAAACCGGCCGGCAGTTCTTCGCCGAAGATGCGGCTGGAGCCGGCCAGGCCGGTCTCTTCGCCTGCGAGTTCGTGCAACAGTTCAGCCGCGCGCGGGCTCGATTCGCAAGCCTTGCGCACCAGGTTGAGCGTCGCCGGAGATACATCGCGCGCGACATCGCCGGTCTGGCGAGCTATGCGCACAACGGCTTCGAGCAGCGCGGGCGTGTGTGTAAGCCGCAGCAGCGCTTCGATCCAGCGGCTCGCAATCGAGGGCGATACTACGAGATTGATCGGCCCGCTGAACAGCCTGCGCGCGGCCAGGCGCGACAGGCACCAGAGACCCGCATTCGTCATCTCGCCGCGCTTGACGATTTCGAGCAGCGCATCGCCAAGCTGCGCCTTGGTCTGCTGCGGCAGAAGTTCGAGGCTCGCGGCGGTGCGCCACATTTCGCGATAGAGGCTTTGGTTCAAGCGGTGCTTGCGTTTCTGGCGCGGCAGGAGCATGGGCGAGAGCCGCTGGAAGATGTCGCCCTGCTGGTTGCGATTGAAACCGCCGGCGATACGGCCACAAAAAATCCACCAATCGATCTCGCACTGCACGTGACCGGGAAACGTAATGCCGCCGGCGTAGATGCGGCGCGACTGCTCGATGCGAAAATCGTCGCCGGGATAGCCGAAGCCGGGGCGCAGACAAAAGCCGGTCAGATTGAGCCAGCGGACCTCGTGGGCGGCGTTCTTGCGGCGTCCTTCTGAAAACGACAGCAGCTTGTCGGCGAAGGCACGCACAGTGGGTAGCGGCCAGGAAGCGCGGCCGAGGCTCAGCGCTTGCTCGAGGAGCGCCGGCAGTTGTTCGGGAGGAAACGCGGAGTCTGCTTTGCCGAAGCTTTGTTCAATCAGCGCTTCGGCATTCGCTTGCGCTTCGGGGCTGATGACGGCGGTCGAGCGGACCGCGGCAACGGCAGGCGCAGCTTCGGCGGCGTCCGCCGATTTGCGCAACTGAAACTGAAGGCGCCAGCGATGATCGCTGATCTTCGATTCCGCCCAGGCTTCGAGCGTGCCGATTTCGGTGAGGCGCGCGCCCAGACTTACTGGAATTTTTCGCTCGCCGCCTTTGCCGAAGCGAAGCACAGCGCGCAGTGGAGCGTGCAGGCGCGGATCGCTGGCGGGATCGAGCAGGTCGTCGCTGGGAGTGAAAGAAACCACATCGCCCGCGGCATCCTCGGTGCGGCTGAGCGAGCTGTAGAGGCGAAACGCAACCGGCGTGTTCGCCAGAAGCTCCAGTTCCGGCTGAT
>JBOGMI010001149.1:0-1203 GCA_050746645.1 Bryobacteraceae bacterium
GCGGTCAATATAAAGCCTCGCGGCAAAAAGCGGCTGCCAAATAGAAGCCGGCGGCGATGTACTCGCTTCGCCTCACCTGCCCGCGGGAAGACGCGGAAATGGCCGCGGCGGAACTTTGGGAAGCCGGCACGGCAGGCATTCAGGAGATCGCGCACGCAGGATCAACGGTTCTGATCGCCGCTTTCGAGACCAATTCGCTGCGAAACGAACTGCTCCTGCGGTTCGCCCGCTTCTTGCCCGACTGGCAGCTTGCCGATGCGACCGACTGGATTGCGCACACGCACAATGCATGGCCTGCCCGGCCGATCGGCGAGCGCTTGTTTCTCGTTCCACCCTGGTCGCAAGAAGAAACGCCGCCGGGGCGCGTGCGCATCGTGCATAATCCCGGGTCGGCCTGCGGCACGGGCGAACATCCGTGTACACAGCTTGCGCTGTCCGCAATCGAGCAATATTTGGAACCGGGTGCGAGAGTAGCCGATATCGGAACCGGCTCGGGTATCCTTGCGATCGCGGCGCTTAGCCTGGGCGCACGCCAAGCCATCGGGGTCGATATCGATAGGGCCGCCCTCGAAGCCGCGCGAGAGAACTTTTCGCTCAACCAATTGGAATCGCCGCTGCTCGTTGCCGGCTCCACCAATTGCCTCTCGGACGA
This sequence comes from Bryobacteraceae bacterium, assembly GCA_050746645.1. Classification (GTDB taxonomy): domain Bacteria; phylum Acidobacteriota; class Terriglobia; order Bryobacterales; family Bryobacteraceae; genus Bog-105. The sequence continues at coordinate 653 of JBOGMI010001149.1, forward strand.
CGTTGCCGGCCTCACAGTTGCCAATATCAACCCGGAGATCCTGTGCTCCCTGATCGACGATCTTGTGCGCATGACACACCCGGGCGGCTGGCTCATCCTCACAGGCTTTACGGAAGCCGAAATGCCTCGCATTGAACAGCTCTTGCCCAATGCATGCATCACCGGAATCGGCCCTTGGCGCTGCGCCTGCGCTAGGCGCAATACGGTCCACTTGACGCAAGGCCATGTCGCACCTCTTGAATTTCGAAATTTCGAAACCGAGCCGGGAGCGTAAGCGACCCCTAGCTGGGCTAACCGCCACATTGGCGCTAGGCTACGTATCCTTAGTAGAGATGCCAGGCGCAAGGTTGCAGATTCGGAATCAGGCAGAGCTTGAGGACCTGCTCACACGACCTTCGCACGAAGACATTCAGGCGGCCCGGGAATTTGGAGGCGATGTTCTGATTCTGGGCGCTGCCGGCAAAATAGGGCCCAGCCTTGCCATTCGTATCAAGCGCTCCATCCGGCAGGCCGGCTTGAGCCATCGAGTGATCGCCGTTGTACGCAAGGAC
>JBOGMI010001150.1:0-4300 GCA_050746645.1 Bryobacteraceae bacterium
CGAACCCGACGCCTACGACCGGCAGAAGCATCGCGACATCGAAGATCCCGCATGGGCGCGCATCGTTGTCTACGATCCGAACGAAGCCGAAGTTCAGGCCCTCCTTGCCCGCTGCCGCCGCTTCGACATTGTGGTGAAAGCCAGCGGCGTTGGCGTGCTCGATGAATTTTTGGAAGATCGCATCTCCCAAATGCCTGGCCCGCTTTGCAAGATTTTTTGGGACGTGGATGCCCCGGCCACGCTCGACCGGCTGGCTGCGAATCAGCGCGATTCGTTTCATCGTGCGCTGCCACGCTTCGATCTGGTGCTGACATACGGCGGCGGCGAGCGTGTGACCGATGGCTACAAACACGCGGGCGCCCGCGAATGCTTCGCCATCTATAACGCGCTTGATCCGGATGTGCATTTTCCTGTGCCCGCGAATCCACGCTTCGCCTGTGATTTGTCGTTTCTCGGCAACCGGTTGCCTGACCGCGAAGCACGCGTGGACGAGTTCTTCTTCCGGGCGGCCAGCCTTGCCAACCATAAACAGTTTCTCCGGGGCGGCAGCGGCTGGGCGGACAAGCCGATGCCGTCAAATGTCTGCTATGCCGGCCACGTCTACACCGCCGATCACAACGCGTTCAACGGTTCGGCGCGCATGGTGTTGAACATCAGCCGCGAGAGCATGGCGCGTTACGGTTTTTCTCCCGCCACGCGAGTCTTTGAAGCCGCCGGCGCCGCGGCTTGCCTGATCACCGACGCCTGGGATGGCATCGATTTCTTTCTCGAACCCGGCAGCGAAACCCTCATTGCACGCGACGGCGCCGAAGTGGCGCGCATCGTTCGCGAACTGGACCAGAGCCGTGCGCAGGCCATCGGCGAGGCCGCCCGCAAGCGTGTCTTGCGCGATCACACCTATGAGCGCCGCGGCGCGCTCGTCGAATCTCTTTTGCAGGAAATGTTCACTCCTGCCATGGCGGTGCAATCGTGAAAGAAGGCCGCCTGAACTGTGTGTTTCTCGGCCTCTCGATCACTTCCGCCTGGGGCAATGGCCACGCGACCACCTATCGCAGTCTGCTCAAAGCGCTTGCCGCGCGCGGCCACTCCCTCACTTTCCTCGAACGCGATGTTCCGTGGTACGCCTCTAAGCGCGAATTCGAGCATACGCCGTATTGCGACGTCGCTCTCTACGGCAGCCTCGACGAATTGAAAAGCCGTTTCGACCGCCTCGTGCGTACCGCCGATGTCATTGTGGTCGGTTCCTATGTTCCCGATGGCATTGCCGTTGGCCGCTGGGTCGCTTCCACCGCCGACAATTTGACTGCTTTTTACGATATCGATACTCCGGTCACGCTGGCCGCGCTCGGCGACGGCTCCTGCAAATATCTGTCGGCCGATCTGTGCGGCGAATACGATCTCTATCTTTCGTTCACCGGAGGTCCCACGCTGCGTTTTCTCGAGCACACGCTCGGTGTGCGCTGCGCCCGCGCACTTTACTGCTCGGTCGATCCCAGTCTCTACTTTCCGGAAAAGCAGACGACGCGCTGGGATTTGGGTTATCTCGGCACTTATGCGGCCGATCGCCAGCCGGCGCTCGAAAAGCTGCTCTTCTGTGCCGCCACGAAGCAGCCTGACCGGCGCTTCGCCGTCGCTGGACCTTTGTACCCGGAAACGATCGCCTGGCCACAAAACGTGGAGCGCATCGATCATCTGCCCGCCGGAGGCCACCGCGCTTTCGACAACTCGCAGCGTTTTACTCTGAATCTGACCCGGCGCGATATGATCCGGGCCGGCTACTCGCCGAGTGTGCGTCTCTTCGAAGCGGCCGCTTGCGGCATTCCCATCCTGACCGACACCTGGCCCGGCCTCGATTCCTTCTTCGATCCGCACCGCGAAATACTGCCAGCAAACTCCGCGGCCGATGTCGCGTCTTACCTACAGATGCCGGAAGAGCGCCGCCGCCGCATCGGCGCCAAAGCTCGCAGGCGTGTGCTGCGCTTTCATACCGCGGCAGTCAGGGCGGCTGAGTTTGAGGCTCATGTTTATGCGTGTTTCGAGCAGCTTAGTTACTCCAAAAAGAAGACTAGGCAGGCATTTACCCGCTCGGCAGCCGCGGCGGCGGTTTAGCTGTACGCTGTTCGCAACCCTTGCTGTTCTGGCTGTTTTTCCCGCTTTCGCGCAGCAGCAAGCACCCTCCGGCTCCAGCGTTCACATGATCGTCACCCTGGAGCCCAGGCGCGCCAAAACCATTCCTCCCATTGAGAAGCAGGACGTCGTGGTGTTGCAAGACAACAAGAAAAGGCCTGTCACCGGCATTCGGCCGGCGCAAGGCGGTCTGCAACTCATGTTGATGATCGATGATGGCGCCAGCAACACGTTCAACACCGAGATTTCGGCCTTAAAACAGTTCGTCCAGTCGCTGCCGTCGCAAACCGAGGTGGCGGTGGGCTACATGCGCAACGGCCTGACGCAGCTTTCTTCCAAGTTCACGCGCGACCATGCGGCTGCCGCCAAATCTATACGCATGCCGTCCGGCCCCCCGGGCATCAACGTAAGCCCCTACGAATCCTTGGCTTCGGCGATCAAACATTGGCCCAAAGAGCACGCCGAGCGCCGAGAAGTTGTCATGATTGGCAGCGGCATCGAGGGGCTTGGCGGCGGTTTTACCTCAACGAATCCCTACGTTCTGTCCGGCATTCACGCCGCTCAGCGAGCCGGCATCGTCGTTTACACCATCTGGAGTCCCAGCATCGGCCATTGGGGTCATGATCGGTGGTGGGAACTCTGGGGGCAGAATTTCCTCGCTGAGTTATCGAACGCAACCGGCGGCGAGATGTATCAAACCACCATCGGCCCACCTGTCAGCTTCGATCCGTTTCTGCACAGCATTCTCAACCATCTGCAGCATCAATATATTCTTACCTTCGAGGCGGCTCCCGAACGCACCGGTCTCCAGCAGATGAGGGTGGCGATCCCGAACAAAGATGCCTCCGTCGCTTATCCCACCGCCGTCCATGTGCCTTAACCGGGCGACGGAGCGGAGTGCTTCGCGAACCTCCAACGAAATTTCCAATGTCCGTTTCCAAATGAGTGCCCGTGTCCCTCGGGGTGCCCGGCCCTGATGCTCAGGATGCCTCCGGCACAAATCAAAATCGTACCGAGCACCGCCGCCCAATCCGGGACGTTGCCGAAGAACCACCAACCCAGCAAGCCCGAGAAGACCACCACCGTGTAATTGAAAGGCGAGAGCGCCGCCGCGCTGGCATGCCGGTAAGCCAAAATAATGAAGTACTGAGTTAAGGCATAAAACCCGCCTACGCCGATGAGCAGAAGCCATTGCCGCTCAGTAAGAGGCTTCCATACCGGAATCGACAGCGGTATCAGCACCAGAGTGGAGATCCCGAAATTGTAAGTCAGAATCCGCAGCGGCGGTTCGGTTTCCGCCAGTTTATTAGTTGCCACCAGCGCTAACGCCGAGAAGAATCCCGCCAGCAGAGCTAACAGCGACGCGGGATTCTCAAACATCTGCGGCCCGGGCTTGATGATTAGGACAATCCCGATCAGGCCAACGAAGAGGCTGAGCCAAACCAGCGGCTGTACGGCCTTGCGAAACCAAAGGTAGACGATGATGGGAATGAATAAGGGCGCCGCGTTCGACAGCAGCACGGAGTCCATCAGCGGAAGCGATTTCACGGCGACAAAAAATAAGAGCTGGCATACCGCACCGGCGATGCTCCGGAAGATATGCAGCGCCAAATGCTGCGTTTTCAGAATGCCGGGACCGGCTTTTGCGGCCTCCGGGACGAAGATCATAAAGCTGATGGCGTACTGCAGAAAAAGAATCAGCAGCGCCGGCACGTTCGTGGCCGCTTTGCTGAAGGCGCTCATCACCGCCGCGGCCAGGAACGCGGTGGTGATGAGAGATATACCCAAATACAGATTGCGGCCCGGAACTGACGGTTCAGCTTGCATCCGAACAAGTTTATCTAGCGATCGGTTGTTCGAGACCCGCGGGCCACGTGTTATGCTAATGCATAAGCATAATTATGGCGGTTCGAACGACGATTGTTCTTCCGGAGCAAATGAAGCGGCGGGCCATGGCCCGAGCCCGCGAGCAACGCGTCTCCTTCGCCGAGTTCGTGCGCAGAGCCGTTGAGAGCACGCTAGCCAAACCTCCGCGTGGTGGTAGCGGAAAGAAGACCGGAGACCGGTTTTGGGATAATCTCGAAATCTACAACGGCGGGCCGCCGGATGCTGCTGCCCGGCACGATGACTACTTGTACCCGGTTAAGCTTTGATCTTCGTCGATACCGGCGCT
>JBOGMI010001151.1:0-4031 GCA_050746645.1 Bryobacteraceae bacterium
TCTTGAGCCAGCTTGGTTGCGGCTGCAAGATCGGGAATCGAGCGGTAACAGTTCAACGCTTCTTTCCGGTTTCCATCGGCCAAGTGGCATTCAGCCGCCGCGCGGAAATCGCCCAGCCCCTGGTGGCAGGCGGCTTCGAGCTTGGGCTGCCGCTCGGGGAGTTCACCGAGAGCCGTCAAGGCCGCCGCGAACTGCTTATCCTTGATTAAGAGCTGAACCGCCCTCTGGCGCAAGTGCTGCAGCCGCGATTCACGATCCGGAACCTCCAGCGCGGCGTAGAAATCGGGCAGAACGCGCAGTAGAATTTCCGCATTTTTCCCGTTGAACAGCGCCGCTTCCAGCATTTCGATCCAGGCGGAGCGATGCGCGGCGATTTCCAAAAACAGCCAGGGCTCGATTTCGGATTTGAACGCCGGCAGAGTGCCGGCCAGATCGGCCAGCGCGGCTAAACGTTTCTCTGCCGTGGAGCGCTGCACGCGCCCGATCAGATCGACCATGGAGGCAAGGCCGAAGCGCTTGGCGCTCCGCGCCGCCTGGTATGCGGTCCCAAACAGGTCGGGCCGGCCAAGTTCGGGAGGCAGCTTCGCGTTGCGGATGCCAAGCGTGAAGGCGACCTCCGCGAGAGTCATATACGCCGCATTCCGGGCGGCTTCGTCAGCGACCGCGGCGAGCGAGCCGGCATGGCCGAGCAACGTGACCGCTTGCTGTGCGCGAGACCAGGCCATCTCGGGTTTGACCTCGAGAAATTGCCGCGCGTCGGCTTGGCAGCGCTGCACGCGTTCCTCCAGATCGAGTTCGTCCTCCTCCAGCGCCTTCAGCAGCGCCGAAGGCACGCACGACGAAATGCCGAAGTTGAAGCGGCTGCCGTTCAGAAATTCCATACTCTCGCGCATGACCTGATCCGTCGGGTTCACATCAAGCCAGATCAGCCGCTCGGAAGGACGGCTGAGGGCGACGCGAAGCCGATCGATCGCCAGACGCTTGTTGAGGAAATCCAGGCTGGCATCGGCGCGGAGCCAGCCCTCGTTCGAATGAATCTGGCCGATCCGGTGCCCCGCATCCAGCACGCAGACCGAATGGAAGTCGAGACCCTTGGCTTCGGAGGCGGTGAGCACGGCGGTGCGGGCCGTTTCGGGAACGTATTTCGGAATGGCGTCTTCGAGAGTAATCATCGCCAGGCCTTCGCGGGCGGCGAGCGAAGTCAGCAGCGCGCTAAGATCGGGGCCGGCCACGGCGCTGCAATAGAGCATCTGGTCCGTGGCGTCGTCTTCGATTTCGGCGGAGCCCGTTCCGCTGGGGCGCTCTTGCTTCTGGATGTAAGAATAAAGATCCCATACGCGATTGGTAAGTTCGGCGATACGGCGCGGGCTGCGCAGGTTAGCCGATAACTTATGCTCGGACGGAGTGCCTATGCGGGAATGGAGTAAGTCATTCAGCCAAGCCCATTCGAAATCCGTGGGACGAACCGTCTGCGCCTCATCGCCGGCAACCAGAAGCGGAACCGAGCGCTTGTGCTTGCTTGCCGCGCGCGACAGCTCGATCAACAAAAAGGCTTCGAGGGGAGTCAGGTCCTGGCATTCGTCCGCGCCAATGCAGTCGAACTGGAGCCAGGTAGAATCCGGCAGGCGGCCGTTCAGAAGATTGTCCACGGCGTTCCAGGCGAGCGCGAGTTCCGGGAAATACCGATCCGCGAGACTTGCGGAATCGAGGCGTTCCAGGCGGGACGCCGCGTCCAGCGCGGAGGCAGCAGGCCCCGCTCCCAGAAAGCGAATGCGGCGCTGGCGATAGGCCTCATCGGAGACGCGCGGGCGCTTGCATCCGGTAAAGCGCGCCACGTCCAGCGGCAGCGCTTCCCCTATAAGATGCGCATGCAGTTCGTCGTACAGAGCATCCAGCTTGTTGGTCCAGGCACCGAGCGATCGCGCGAAAGGGTGTATCTCGCGCAGAAAGCGCTGCCTCGCCTCCCGTTCCGGCTGCTTGGGCGATTGGCTTCCGAGTAACTGACGGACTAAATCGGGTAAAGTAATTACTTCAAAGTGTTTGTGCGAGGAGCAGAAGCGGTCGAAGTAATCACGGGCAAGTGCGGCCAAATCCCGCGAGTAAGTGACATAAAGCGCGCGAGCGGCGGCAGCCGCATCGACCGCGTTCCAGAGCGCTGTTGTTTTGCCGGAGCCGGGATGTCCTTTGAGAATGCGCACCGGCTGCCGCGCCGATGCGAAGCGGGCCTGGGGCGGGCTCCAAGGCGCAGGCGCGTACTCCTCGCGGCGCAGATCGCGCACGCTCACCGGCAGATAATGCGTTTCGAGCGCGTGGGCCGGGAGCGGCGAGTGATCATCGTGATGGCGGATGTCGCGCAGGAATACCGCGCCGTCGGGAACCCCGGAAAATCCTTCGGCTTCCTTCAGCGGCGCTGCGTTTTTGGGCGCCCACCAGGCGTAGAAGTGGCTGCCGTGATTGCCGCCCAGCCGCGAACGACGCCAACCGTGGTTGACCCCTGCGGTGGCTTTGTAATGGAGCCGGCGCGAGTCCACCAGAAGGCGCTGCATCAGAAAAGAGCAGCGGCGGCCGATGCCATCGCGGGCATGCTCCGACACTTTTTCCAGAAACGCTTCGTGGCAGAAGAGCGGATTGGCCGGCTTGGCGGTTTCGAATGCTTCCTCGAAGAGGCTTGGTTGCGTGCTCATCGACGGGAATTATTAGCATATCGAAAGCCGGACGAGCTCAGGGCGGCCTTTATCCGGAATGAGCCGGAGTCCACAAATAACCCTCGGCGAGGGCGCGGAATTGGCTCACTTGGCGGTGTTCCCAAGCGGGATCGCGCCGCAGCTCCCGAGCCAGCAATCGCGCGGTTTCTTCCGCCGCTTCGATGGCGGCGCGCGCATTCAGAAATAAGGCTCGCGTGCGCCGCGCCAAAACGTCCTCCACCGTGCGCGCCATCTCAAACCGCGCGGCCCAAACCGCTTCCGCTTTGCGAAACGGCAGGTCCGGGTGCAGCGGCGCGGCCAGTTCCGGTTCACTCGCGCTGAGTTCGTTCAGCTTCGGCAAATCGGCGCCGTAGACGCGATCCCATCCCGGCGGAGCGGTTTTTTCGGTCCATCCGTGCAGCCGAAGTTCGGCGGTGCGCGAAGTCTGGTGCGCAAGACCCGCAACGGCCGCGGCGCGATCCATCGCATCTTCCGCCATTTTTCTGTAGGTGGTCCACTTCCCGCCCGCAATGGTCAGCAGCCGCGACGGCGAAATCAGAACTGTGTGCTCGCGCGAAAGGGCGGCCGTATTTTCCGCTTCGGCCTCGCGAACCAGCGGCCGCTGCCCGCTCCAAACGCTCAGTACATCCGCCGCGCTGAGCTTTGCGCCGAGAAAACGCTCGATGTGTTTCGAGAGAAAAGTGCGCTCCTGGGGCATTGCACGCGGTTCATACTGCGGCTGCGCGACGGGATCGTCGGTTGTGCCCACGACGATGCGATCGTGCCACGGGATCGCAAACAGCACACGGCCGTCGGAGGTCCGGGGGATCATCAGGGCGGTATCTCCCGGGAGCCAAGCTCGGGGAAGCACAAAATGAGAGCCCTGGCTGACCGTAATCGCCGGCTTGGCTTGCGCATCGTCGGCGCGGCGCAGGAAATCGGAAAAGATTCCGGTCGCATTGATCACCACCTTCGCGGTGCAATCGAATCGAGCGCCGGTTTCTTTGTCGTCCGCGCACACTCCGGCGACGATTCCATTCCGTTTCCGCAAGCCGGTAACCGGCGCATAATTCAGAGCGGTTCCGCCCAGATCGAGAAAGGTGCGCAACAGCGCGATGGCGTAGCGCGCATCGTCGAACTGGCCGTCGTAATAAAGAACGCCGCCTTTCAAACCGGATTTGCGAACCGTGGGCAGAGCTTCCAAAATGCCGCGGCGCGAAAGCAACCGCGAGCGGCCGATACTTTCGCTGCCGGCCAGCACATCGTAAGCGGAAAGCCCCGCGCCGTAAAAAGGCAGCTCCCATAAGGCATACGCGGGAATCGCGAACGCGCGCCGGTGCGCGAGAT
>JBOGMI010001152.1:0-32294 GCA_050746645.1 Bryobacteraceae bacterium
TATTCCCATTCACTCTTTCCTTGCGCTTGCCGAGCTTTTGGCTTAGTCACTTTCCTCCATGCGCACCTTTCGGCACATTGGACCGAGACGGGCCAACCGCCGTCCCTATTGCGACCACGGTTGAATCCGGTCCTCAGAGCGAGAACCCAACTAGAACTTCCACCTGATTCTGGACAGTCGGTGGCCCAGCAGCGCTGTGGTCGCGGGCCCAGCGCAGATAGCGGACCTCGGGGGCAATAGTGAGTTTCCAGGCGTGAATCGCGACGCCTCCTCCTACCGTGAACCCGTGCGTTGAGGGACTTGTGCCGTTTAAATTGCCGGAACTACGAAAAGTCGGCCCGGCTTCGAGGAACGGTTTCAGCCGAGATTTTGAAAAGTGGTACTTCGCCATCACCGGAAATTCCCAGGTGACGACCGGTGATGGCGAGACGCTGTTCAGAGTTTCATTTGGCCCGAGAATGGCCGCGGAGGTGTATTCCAATTCGTGGTACAGGGCGTCGGCTTCGACTGAGAAGTGTAAGGGCAGGCCCACCTCCAACATTCCGCCGACGATAAAGCGCTTCGGAGTCGAATAATCGACCAAAGCTGGAGAAGGAGGGCCGCCAGGGAAAAGAGGGGGCTGCGGCGGGAAATACCGCTTTTGAAAATCCTGCGTCAGGCTTGCTCCCGCGACAATACCGAACGAAACCGGTCGGCCAATGGCAGAGCCGGAAAGCGCCAGGAGGCCTATTACAAGAGCAGTAGTCGAAAATCTCATAAGTGAATCTAAGTTATGCGGGATGCCCGTAACTCAGTACGGTGTTTATCGGCTTGTAGCCATAAATTTCTTAGAGCCGCGTATTCCAATGCAAGCACAGAGACGAACATCATTAGCACTTCGCTGTCGCCCAGATTATGTTCGAACAAGCCGCCCACGAGAATACCGATCGTAACAGCCATCGCCCCGTGCAGCATAAACAGGAGGTCCGATCTCGCCCTGCCCGCACGGGATATACCTTTAAGGCAGTCCCACATCGCCCAGCCGATAAACCATAAAACAAAGATCAAAGAGGGAATGCCCGACTCGGCGGCGTACTGAATGTAAAAGTTGTGCAGATGGCCGTAGAAGCCCGGAGGCAGGGGACGCTCAATATCGGTGGGTACGTAGGAGTCGAATTGCCGGCGGATCTGTCCGGGTCCCACACCGAACCACGGGTGCGCTTTGACTATCTGAATACCAGTCTTGTATACGACAATCCGAAACCGGTTCGAGTCGATGTCTCCATGCGGCGATACGATCGACTCCACGCGCGCCTTCGTGCTGGCGGGAGAAGCTGCGAAAATCAGCACCGCGGCAAGCGGCACTATGAAAATAATTCTCGGGCGCCAAAACCAGATCAGGTAAACGCAAACAGGGACGGCCGCCAACCAGATACTCCGGTCCCAGGACAACAGAATCGCCGTCAAGAAAACCGTCACGCTGCCATAGGCCCAGCCGGGCATCCTGCGAGCCGCAAAGAAGTAATGCGCGAGTACCAGGCTTAGCCCGCCTAACTGGAGCGCCCCGAACATCAGCCAGTGGCCCTGGAACCCGGTAATCCGTCTCGGCAGGTAGCTCAGATAGAAGTTAACTCCCGCAAGCTTGGCATGTTCATACTTAGATGCGTACTGGACCATGCCCAGCAGCCCCGAAGCAGTCGCGGTCGCTGTCCAGGCGATCACGAGAAGATATATCCTGTCGAACCGGCGGGAAAAAGCACCATATACGAGGGGAATGAAGAGAAAATCCAGGAATTTCCGAATCAGCGGCAGTCCACCCACGGGATCCGGACAGAGCGCTGTCGACAGTACTGTCCAAAGAAAAAATCCAACGATGGGTATCCAAATGCGGGGGAACTCCAGTTTTCTTCTGAAAATCAGTAACAGCACGATGCCCAGCGCGCAAGTGGCTTGGCTGGCGCTGATCGAGATATTGATAAGCCCCACCGCGGCTATTGCCAGCCACATGAGAAGTTGGTCCCGCAGCTCGGCGTTAGGTGTGCGCTGAGGTGAAACGAGCGCGCTCATACGCGCTGAAAAATGGACCCGCACTTATTGAGCAACCGCCGAGCCGAAGGTCGCGCGCTCTTGCGTAGATGAGGTCAGCGGAAGCGAAACTGCCTGCGAGCTTCCTTCCTTCACGTTCAATCCCTTTCCGCCCGAAGCCAATTGCCTCAAAACCGTTGGATTGTGTAATGCCGGGGCATCTACCGACCCGAAGGCATAGGCACGGTAGTTCCCTGGCGGCACCTGCTTGATAGTAAACGAATCGCCCCGGCCCACTTCACCGAACAGGACATTGCGGCCGTCGGGATCGGCAGCGCCTGTGGGAATGAGCACGATATGAGCGCCTGTCGCCGCACCTTCACGGTTCGCAGTTTGCGGAACCGTCACTGTGCCGGTTACCGTTGCTGCCCCGTATCTATAGATAATTTTCAGTCGGCCTGCTGCTCCGTCTGTGAAATCCAGCACCTTGTTCGTGACATCGGTATCGCCGTACAGCACTGATTTCAGGTAGGTGCCTGCGGGTGCTTTTGCTTGAATAAAATATCGCCCAGCAGGAAGACTGGGAACCATGAAGCTTCCGTCCGGGTGGACCCTCGCGCGGACCCGCGGTCCAATCAGGACATCAGCGGCGGCAAACGTTAAATCGAAATTCTGAAAGGGTGATGCCGAAGAATTTGTGGGAGTACCCTCGATCTCTATGACGCCGTCAACAGTTGCTGGATCCGCGAGCGGCAGTTCTACGTTTACATCGCCATCGCCCACGGTTACCGTCTGCCGCGCGCTCTTTGGAGCCCCTCCAGACATTTCAAAGTACCTTAAAACGTAAGTTCCGGGGTTCACGTTTCCAAAATCGAAACTTCCGTCCGGTCGGATTGTGCCGGAGCCGGTCGCGATTACGACTTGGGCTTCATCCGCAGGCAGCAACGTAAGCGCACCGTGGTCAGTCGGGCTCAGGCCAACAACCCTGCCTCGAACGTGATACGTATGCCCCATTAGCAGCGAAATGACGACACCCGGCTTGTCATCACCGGCATGGATCGAAACGAGACTTGCTTGCCCAATCGTCGCGGTTCCAGGGTAAAACGTCCGAAGAAGATGGCGGCCCTCCCTGTCCGGTGCCGAATTTCTAGGCCCCGGGTCGGCAACGATGTAGTAGGAGCCCGGCGAAACGTATGGGATGCGAAACTTGCCTAAATCGTTCGTCTCTCCACCGCGCGCTGGAATATTGCGCATCCGGTTGCCCGTCCACCGGCGCATTAATAATTTGATGTAAGCACCGCTTACGGGGTCGCCCTCCGGATCGATGACCTTTCCGGATATGACGCTTTCCGGAAACAGTGCCAGATCGAGATGGCCGAGGCCCTGAGGCCCAACTACAATATTTCTTCCGGACCATCCCGGTGACGGTGCTCCGTAGCGCGTATTCAGAAAGCCTCTCGCACGTCCTGAGAGGACATACTGCCCCGGTCTAACGGATATGAAACAGAACCGGCCACCCTCTCCAGATAGCACAGACTTTCTTGCTCCTGTGGAACGCCGGTTGGAGCGTGGGCTGGGATAAGAAGATGTCGAGGGGCCTGCCGCCCTCAGAATGACGGACGCTCTCTTGATTGCGAAACCGTTGAGCGCATCCGTCGCATGCCCACTTACAGCGCAGGCTTCGCGCACCGGTTGGCTCTGCGCATTACAGTTCCGTAGAGCCATTCCAGATGAAAAGAAGAGAGCAGCGGATACCGCCAAGGCATTGCGGATGCGCACAATCTGCCTCCAATTAACATTGGGCGAAGGGAGCGGTACGCGGTGACCTGACATCGCGTACCGACCCTGAGCCATCAGCAGTTGTTATAAGTTACAAATGTTGGAACGCCCACAGTTCCTCCCGGGTTATTCGGATCGAACCCAGTGTTCTGTGTCCAGTTTTGGTAGGCCGGGGTCCAGGTCCCGCACGAGTGCTGATTCGGCGTCGGCGCGATTAGCCAAGTCTGCCCAACCGAAGCAATGAGCACGATATAGCCGTTGCTTGCGCCATTGCTATTCGTATAAAATACGGACTCGGTACCGCCCTGCGGGGTGACCTGCACTGGGTAGTCACCGACACCGGTTCCGTTGTAAGCGCTGTAGAGATACGGGGTTACACAAGCGTAGCCCACATAATAATCGCATTCACCATAGGGCTCGCCGGCAACAGCCGTTGCTCCCCACAGGCAAAACGCGGCTAACAAAGCAACGCCGCGAGCAAAGTATTTATGCATTGCATTTCTCCTTTCCAAGTTGTCCGGCTGATATAAAACCCACAGCCGCCTAGGAAAAATAGTAGTGCGCTTTTCGTTTAAGCCCAGGGACAAATGGCCCCACAGCTTCTCAAATCGTTGGAATGTAAAAGAAAAAACCGGCATTGTCTCAGGAAAGGCCACATGTAGTTCGAAAAATCCAGCGGCGCCCGACAGAAATCTGCAGCTTCCCGTGGGCGTGCATTTCCTGCTTAACACGCTTCAATTGCCGCGGTGAAAAGCCCAGGATCTCCGCAATCTGCCTATCGCGGAGCGGCACATTTATCTCTACCTGGCCAGATGAGGCTTTCGCTCCCACGGCAGAAGCCAGCAGATGCAAGAAGCGGACCACGCGCTCCTCCGGGCTGGAGGTCTTAAGCTGGACGATAAAGCCCGCAGCTTTGTACAGGTCTCTCGACAGCATACGGCGGAAAAATGTCGAAATCCTCGGATTCTCCCGCTCCATGCGCTCCAGTTCAGCCAGGGAGACTCGGAGGATCTGGACCGGCGTCATTGCGAGGGCGGAAACCGGATAGGGTATCCCCAGACTGAGAGCGGAACCCCCGACGAGTTCACCCGGAAACCGCAACCCAAAGCTGCATTCGCTCTCAGTGACAGGCGCGGTACAGGTCAACAGAATCAATCCGTCGACGAGCAGAAACACTTCTCGCGCCGGCAGACCTTCGCGGAAAAGGTACGTGCCACGGCCAAGCTCCCTGCGCTTGCGGAAGCCGAACACTTCATCCCAAGATCTAACCGCCTCTCGTTTGTCGGCGTCGTCCCAGGCGAATGGTGTGTACAGCGGTAAATCGTCGATATCGGCTTCGGCTAATCCTGTCCTTGGCACAGTTTCCTGCTCCGGCTGCAACTTTTCGGGAGGAAAATAACCAATCCAAATTCGCGGGGAGAACGGTAGATTCCGAATAGGCGGGCGAACGCGGCTATCGGTTCTTCTCTAAACGGCGCCAAGCCGACAAGGCTAAAGGAGCCAAAAAGTTCAGTGAGAATCTGGCAGAATTTGGCCGGCGATGTCCCCGCCCGCTGCAGCCCGTAGGGCCAGAATTCGCTGACAACAGGAACGCCTCGGCCAAGAAATGTTCTGGCCCCTTCGAAAAAGCGGCCTTCATGACCCTGAATGTCAACCCATACAAGATCGATCCTCTGATGCTGGATGTACGGATCACGTTCTGCGACGTCGTCGAGCGTTTTAGAAAGGACTTTAATCGTTCGGCGCTTCTGTTCCCGAAAAAAGCCTGGGCTTCTGCTCTGGCGAATTCTGTGGTCGCCTGGGTTATCCGGCGATAGCTCCATTTCCGAGACGGCGCTAGAGCTAGAAAGCGCTAACTGGAAGGGAACGATGCTGTTCGAAAGTCCGTTCTGCTTAATGTTATGAGTCAGCAGGCGGTAGTTGTCGGGGGCTGGCTCAAACGCAATGGCACGGTCGAAATAGCCGTGCCTCACCAAACCGATGCAAGTCATCCCGATATTGGCGCCGACGTTAAGAACGGTTCTGTGGGTAGAAGGTTGCGGCAGATATCCCTGATGACGCAATACTTCTATCGCAGTCACAGTCTGCTGCTCCTCGTGGTTCCTTTTGACGTATAGATCTTTCCCCGGGAACCACTTGTTGCTAGGGAAGGTCAATGTCCCGTTGAATGTTTCCACCGTCACATCGCGCCGGGGGCCGAAATGTATGAGTAGCCATTGCAGGCGGCGGCGCAGCATCCGGTGGCGCAGATCCGGAACCGTCTGTGTGGCAGGTGGGTGCAAAAGCAATGCGTTTCCCATCAGTTCGCCCTGCCAACGGAGCGGGAATTGGCACCTTTCGCAGCATTCCGGTAACGACCCGTGAAGAATGCCGGTGATGCGCTGGCGCGGGCCGAACTACACTGAACTGGTGCTGGAACAAAACGAGGGCGGCGAGGCATACGTAAGAAAAGAGCCATGCCAGGGTTGGTTTCCCTACAGCCCACGGCATTTTCTAGCAGCGGATTCGTTCCGATCGAACCGCTCAGCGGCTATATGGTGGTAATCGCGCCTTGAATATGTCGGACGACGCACTTAGGCCGAAAAGTGACTTGGCCCTAGCCGACCAAAATATTTCTTCCGCCTGTAGGGAAAAGCAGGACTCCGCGGATCTTGGCTCTTTGGGTGAGTGTTGCGCAGAAGCCAATCTTTGGCGGAGCTTCGTCGGCATGACCGTACACGAGCGGGTGGAACGGATCTATGAGTCAGAACGGGACAACATTTATGCTTATTTAGTTTCGCTTAGAGTTCCAGCCGATCGCGCACAGGAGCTAACGCAGGAATCCTTCCTGAAGTTATATCTGAAAATGGCTCGGGGGGAAGCGATTGAAAGCCCGCGTGCTTGGCTATTCCGTGTAGCATACAATTTCGCTCTTCGGTTCCATCAGCGTGAGCCGGTATTCGAAAAATTGGACCCGAGCGTTCAGGCGTTTGAACCGAAACCTGATCCCGAGTTGGAGCTCATAGAACGGGACCGGACGAGGGCGCTAGCGCGGGCGATTGAGGGCCTTTCGGCCCAGCAGAGGAACTGCCTTCACCTGCGGGTGCAGGGTTTACGTTACCGAGAAATTGCAGACGTGATCGGGATAAGCAGCTCGGCAGTGGGCGAGTTCCTCCGGCGAGCGGTCGTCAAACTGAAGGAGGCCCTGGATGCGAAGTAAGAGACCACAGCACCTCTCGGATGAACAACTGGCCCAGTTTGAAGATGGCGAACTGTCCGAAAGAGATGCCCGTCACATTGCTGCGTGCCCGGATTGCACCAATCGGATTCGGGATCTCCAGGCCGTTCGTTCCGCTTATGGCCTGTACTGGCATTCTGTTCGGCAATCGAAACTCCCTGCACCTCCTAAGGACTGGGAGCCGATTGACGCTCTCGTCGCGCGAAATCGAAGCCGTCAGAGGTGGAGGAGCTTTCACTTGCGAATTCTACTCGGCGTGGCTGCCGCGATCTGCGTTGTCGCCGTCGTAGTTTTTCACAAACGGACCCAATCTCCTTCTCTGAGGATGAATGCGCTATTGATACGTTCGGAAAAAGCGGAACTGCCGGCGGAGATGTCCATTGCGATATACGTACACGGCCGAACCGTGCTACGGCCGGCGGTACTCAGGAGGTCTTCGGTAGCGCGAACCGATCCCGAGCTCGCCCACCTCAAAGCTTTGTTTAGAGAAGCCGACTATAACTGGCGGGAGCCTCTCAGTTCCCGATCATTCCAAAATTGGCGGCACCACTTGAAGAGAAAACGCGATTTTGTGAGTGAGGTCTGGGAGCGGGGAGATAAAAGGGCGTATCGTATACGAACCGAGACCCCAACGGGAATACTGCGCAGCGCGGCGCTCACTCTGCGTGCCAAGGACTTACGGCCAACAAGCGGCGCCTTCGATTTCGAAAACGAAGGCAGTGTAGATCTGACGGAAACCAATGTTCCTGCTCCGCATTCCGCTGAACGCTCTCATCCACCAGTCAAGACGAAGTCTCCTGAGGTCCCTGCAAGTCCAGCCGATACACTTCACGTACTTGCCGCGCTAGATAGGATCGGGGCAGACGTCGGCGAGCCCATTGAGATTTCGGAAGACCCCCGCCATCGCAGCGTGATTGTTCGGGGTATGGGGCTCAGCTCTAAGCAAGAGCAGGAGATCAGACGAATCCTGCAACCCATACCGCGGGCCAGGTTTGAGGCGGGTTCGGCCAGCGCTATACCGTTTCCAGCGAAAGCCGGGACGGCTGGACAATACGCGAGTAGCGTCCCGCCTGCTCTGCTGCGGCGATTCGAACAGCAAATGGGCGGTGCCGTCGCTTTCCAGGCAACTACGGATCGCATTCTCGACGCAAGCTCATCGGCGCTGGCGCGTGCGCACGCTTTGGCAGTGCTTGCTCAAAACTTCCCGCCAGATATTCAGGCCCATTTATCCAGTAAGGACCAGCGGCTACTTCGCACTTTGCGCCTAAAACACATTGCGGCATTACAAGACCTGATGCGAAAAATTCAGGCAGAGCTGAAACCCATACTGCCTGCCTCCGGCAATACGCCCCTGCATTCCCGAAGCGCGGCAGAAAATGCCAAAAGTTGGCCAGCTGGCATCCCGTCGCTCGTCGCCGCGGTTCGGAAGTTGGATAAATCGCTAAACGTCCTTCTGGCAGGTAGTTACTCCCAATCGTCTGGCGCGGCATTGATGCGCACCGTGCACGGCCAGATCGAAGCGGTCGATTCCGGCATTCGATTTCAACGTCGAAATGCAAAATGAGTATTGTTCATGCGTCCGATTGCATGCACGGCTAGCTTACTGGTGCTCACCGTCTGTGCTTTTGCTAGCGACGGGAGCGCCATTTTTGGCGTTGTGAAGGATTCCTCCGGCGCGGTTTTGCCGCGAGCCAAAATACAGGTGCAAAACGAATCCACAGGCGACTATTGGCGGACAAGCTCCAATAGGGAAGGCCGCTATTCCTTTCGCTTTCTGCCGCCAGGTGTGTATAAGATTACGGTTCGGCAGCGAGGCTTTAGAACAATCTCGCACGTTGGTGCCGTGCTCGATCCCGGGAGAAGTTTGGCTATCGAGTTTTCCCTAAAACTGCTCACTCTGCGTGAAGTGGTAACGGTAATTGGTAAACGAGATCGAACTGATCCGAGCAGCGGCAGCAATCTGCTCATTACACGCGGCGAGCCTGGAACGCTTTTGCCGAGCAACAGCTCGGACCCCAGGCAGATGTTCGACCTATTGCCGGGAGTTGTAATCGCCCCAGCCGGCCCGAATGACGGTGGCCAGTTCACATCCAATGGGCAGCGGCCGAATGCAAACGACTTTCAGGTGGATGGAGTAAATGCGAACACGGGAGTAAGTGGTAGCAGCTTGCCGGGGTCGTTCCCTGGGGCCTCGCTGCCTGCGATGAGCGCCAGCGGAAGCATAGCGAATCTTAGCACGTCCGAAGATACGGAATCTGTGGAATTCCGCACGTCCAACTTCGCTCCGAAGTCGGGCTTCCGGTTGGGGGCCCAGGCATCGATCCGCACACGCTCCGGCTCGAATCAATTTCACTTCGGGTTGATAGGGCACATGCGTGCGAGAGGATGGGCTGCGCAGGACTGGTTTGCCAATGCCGCCAATCGTTCGATCCCGCGCCCCTACTACCGCGATTTCGAAGGGGATTTCGGCGGCCCTCTCTGGCACAACCGAACGTTTTTCTTCCTGTCGGCTGCCAATTCATACTTGGAAAGCAGCGGGCTTGAGAGGACCATCGTCCCAGCCCTTGCCGCCCGACAACAGGCTCCAGCGTCGATCGGGAACATCTTGGCGGCATTCCCTCCGCCTGCAGGGGCTGAGCTGCCAGGAAACCAATCGGAGGGGTTTATGCATCTTGGCAGGACGGGAAGTTCTCAGAGCTATAGCGCACGTATCGATCAATCCCTCGGGGCCTGGGGCGCCTTGTTCGCTCGCTTCGTGCGGGCACCATCGTCATCGCAAGCCGACCAGCTTGACGCCATTGAAGGAGTTTCCGCCTGGAGGAGCGCGACAGTAGGCGTTAACGTCGGCCGGAACAGCGGTGCTACCCACGAGTTTCGATTCAACTATTCACGGTCTGCGTTCCGTTCGACATTCTCTGGGACTAGTTGGGCAGGCGCATTTCAGCTCGGAGGATTGTTGCCGACCTCGGAATCGCCTGGAATCTGGCGCAGTATCACTTCGTTGCTGCCCGCGGCAGGGGCGTCGGCAAACGTGTGGGGAATGTCAATCCCAGGCCTTGGTCAGTTCATCCTGGGTGACTACGGCCGAACGGAACAGGATCAATGGGAAATACGTGAGACCAGTTCAATTCAAAAGCAACGTCATGAAATCCAGGTTGGGTTTGACTATCTGCTTCTACAGCCGTCGCGTGAGGCCCCGCTTACCAGCATTTTCGGGGAGGCGTCTAGCCTCCAAAGCCTCCTGAATGCCAGGCCCTTTAATGTCACCGTCTCCGAACTGCCAAAGAGAGGGAGCAACGTTAACATCGCCTCCTTGTTTGTCCAAGACAGGTATCGAGTGGCTCCGAATCTTAATATCATTTATGGCACTCGATGGGAGTTGACGCCTCCCACTTCGGCCCCTTCACAGATCCCAACTGTATCCGGTCTATGGACAGGAAGTAAATGGGCCACAATTCATGTCGGCAACGTGGTCGGTAGGGCGCCATGGCACGTGAATTATGAACAGATTGAGCCTCGGCTTGGACTTGCCTATGGTCTTCCCGGAATTGGCGTGGTGCTTCGGGCCGCTGCGGGCGTGTTTTATGACCCGACGCTCGGAGCAACCCTGAATCCGGTTAATGGCGCTCCGTTTAATAGTTGGCTTTTATCGGCAGGTAGGATCGCTACCGGATCCGCTGAGTCCCTCAATCGACCAAGCGCCTCGTTGCTGCGGAGTGCTGCACTCAGTCCGGATGTCGTTCAATTTTTAACCGGACCGTATCCAGCGCTTAAACTCCCGGTATCGTACCAGTGGAGGGCGTCTCTTGAAAAGCACGTCGGTCCGCGGGGCGTGGGGTCCGTCGCATACGTAGGATCGACAGACGGCCACCTGCTGGGGAACGAAGTGTATGTAGATCCCAATACGGGAATTCTGGATCGAGGGGTTACTTTAACGCAGAACTCCTCTGATTATGAGTCTCTTCAAGTGCGGTACACCGGCTCGCCTGCCGAGAATGCTTATATCTCATCCTCTTACGCTTGGTCGCATTGTATAGATGACGGCTCGGCGGGCTCGTCGATCTTCTTAATCCATCCCGGATACGATTTGCGCGAAGCAAAAGGGTCGTGCAGCTACGACATCCGTCACGCATTTACGCTGGCGGCCTCCTATCGAATTCCACCGACCTCCTCGCGCACTCACGCATGGCTATCCGGGTGGACCGTAAGCGGCATTTTGCGAGCCCGCACCGGATTTCCGATAAACGTAATTGATAATGAGCAAACGCTAGGGCAAATCGTCAACAATGCCGCGCGCCCGAACTTGGTCCCAGGGGTACGTGTTTGGATTGCCGACGCATCCGCGCCGGGAAAGCGCCGGTTGAACCCGGCAGCGTTCGAGGCTCCGCTCGCCGGTCGGCAAGGAACACTCGG
Organism: Bryobacteraceae bacterium; assembly: GCA_050746645.1. Classification (GTDB taxonomy): domain Bacteria; phylum Acidobacteriota; class Terriglobia; order Bryobacterales; family Bryobacteraceae; genus Bog-105. The sequence goes on from JBOGMI010001152.1 coordinate 11,414, forward strand.
ACGGAACGCAATTTACGGAAATGGTCTCGCTCAGCTCGACCTGAGCATCTGTAAAAGGTTTGAGGCCTCCGACGGAATTTCGTTTGAAACGGGGCTGAACGTCTTCAATCTGCTGAATCACCCTGCATTCGCTAATCCCGTACCGTTCTTGTCCAACCCTCTGTTCGGCCAGTCGGCCTCCATGCAGAACCTAATGCTCGGCTCCGGCACCCCAAATACCGGTCTGTCACCGCTCTTTCAATCAGGAGGGCCTCGGTCGGCTGAATTCTTCTTCCGCTTCTCCTTTTAGATCGCCGACCTCTGAACGTTTTTAGCAACAGTCGTAAATTCGAGACCAGGACAAAACGGAGCGCGCCACCGACAGCGTGACTTCGACGATATACGTTGCGACCACTGCGGCTACCAGTGCTGTCAATCAGCTGCGCTATGACTTTTCGCGCGATTACAAATGGTCCATCGCCTCGCTCACCGCGGGAGGATTCGTGCTGGGGTTGATGCTCGGATTCGTTTTGCGCTGGTATTGGTAGACGGTCCCCAAGGCGGAAGGAATTGCTGGCCGCCGCAACCCTCGCTTGCACAACAGCAGACTGGTCGCTTCGGAGTTGGGGGCGCCGGCGATATGCCTCAAAATACTCGTTCTGCCGGTGCTCGCTCAGGAGCTGCGTACCCATCTCGATCAGAAAACGGCTTCTTAGAATAAATTTCTGCACGGATGCCGCCGGGACCCATATTGGGGCCATTTTTTAGCAATACAGGGGAGAGACCATGGATCGGGGAAAATGATCCCAAATTCTGGATACCGCTCATGCCAAAACTGAATATCTCCAAACCCTGCGTCTTGAAAATGCCTAATGAGATCCGGCTTTGAAAACAGGCGCATTTCCAGCGTCTGCCCGCGACCACCATGGAAGCAAAGATCCTCGAATCTCTCTACCTCACCTGCAGCCGTAGTATTTTCGAGCATGTATTTGCCTTTTATATTGAGGACCTTCCAGTTGTGGAGCCTGGGAAAATGCTCTAGGGTTCGCCCGTCCGGCATCCACGGTGTACTGAATAGGACAAAACCAGTAGGTCGCAATAAGCGTGACAAATTGCTAAAAGCCGGCTGAACGCTACCGGGAATGTGTTCAAATACTTCGCTCGCGATGATGAAGTCCAGAGATCCGGATTCTCCGCACGATGCATCCATTATATCAAAGAAAGGTTGTTGATCGTAAAACGTGTTAACAAAGCTGAACTTCTTCGACAAAATTTTGGCGTATCGATTCTCGTCGCTCAGGCCGATCCCTGTCATGCGCTTGTCGATCGGAAACTCTGGAAGCGGCAGGCTGCATCCAAACATTTGCATCGAGATTGCATGCACAATCCACCTGAATCTCACACATGAGCCGCAGCCTGGGCAACTGGAACTATCCCGCGAGAGCTGAGTCTCAGAGATCGTTGCAACTTTGCGAGTGCAAATATTGCACGTGAATTTAAACACTCGCAGACTATTTTATAGCCCTCTGCCGTAGCAGAGGGCTATAGCAGCGCCAAAGAGGGGGGCGCTGCTCACATGTTGAAAGCGCACTCAGTCGAACCAAATCAAGGGGAGATCTTGCGTGACCGATAGGTGAATAAACCCGCCACTCGCCTCTGCATGAAGCTGTACGTCGTGATTTCCGGGGCTGAGTGCATTGCTGCCGGCCGCCAGATAGGACGTACATATCGTCCGCGTGCTATCGCCGTTGGGGTAATCCAATTGCTGGACTCCGTGTGAGCTGACAGGCACACCATCAATAGTAATCCAAATAGAGACGTTACCACCTCCATCGGAGGTGTCACCCTGCACGCGCGTCATGCCCGAAAACATAACGACGCCGTTATGCCCTTGTGGAATTGATATAGTTACGTCATCTAGCACTACGTCGGTGCCGGTGCTGGGACACCCTGGCCAACCCTGACTCGATCCTATACATCTATAGTCGAACCGATGGTTGACTTGCGTATCCGGAGTCACTTTGCCGGCGACGGTCATTCCGCCGTTAAGCAGAATTAGTCGTGATCCCGCGCCCACACGATACCAAACATTGTCGGGAGTGGACCCATACGGCTCGGCTGTTGCGTCGAGCGATACCTTGTGTTGCCCAGGCGACGTATTAAAAAATCCCTGATTGTACATAGGAGCCTGCAGTTCGGCGCCTGTGAACATATCATTATCAGACCAAGAAGAGGAATTGTTATGCTCACCGACTCCGTCGATTGAGAGATTCCACATCGCATCGCCATAATTATTTGGCGGCGTCCCTGCATAATAAGACCGGCCCGATGCCAAAGCGATAATGGGCTCGCCGCCGGTTGTAGTGGTTGCATTTGCAATAGAGGTCACAGGCAAAGGCGTGCCCTCCTGAATCCCAGTGACGTTCTCCGATATGATTCCAGTATCCGAATTTATAATGTATTGATTGATACTCGATGCAGGTTGAGTCATTATAGAGAAGTTCGAGCCCGCTCCAATGTTTACGTATCCATAAGGAGCATCTGCTTCAACTAAGATTAGATGCGAGCCTGGAGTTAGATAGGCGACCCCGATCACGTCGTATGAGTGCTGCGTAGGATCGGTGCTTCCGCGCCAATCCGTCACCGCATCATTGGAAACCTTATTGCCATCTATCGTGATATATACAGCTATAAAGGTTCCGCCATTTGGATAGTAGCGGCCAGTCGCCCTCACTAATACCCACTCCGCTTGAGAGACATTGAAGTACGTGCCGTCAAAGGTATCGCCGGTGCCAGTTACTGGTGCATCGGCATATAAGTAGGAATAGGCAGAGTCCGATCCGGCACCTAGCCCCGGCGTCGGTGACAATATAAACAACAAGGCTGCCAATACAACGAGCCATACTCGGAGGGAGGGTTGTTGCACGTTCATGGTGATCATTCCTTTCTCTTGCTGCGCGGACTCCCATGAGTATGTGGGGAGTGTAGCAGGTGTGAGCTTAACTCATCGAAATCGTCTCAATGGCAGAACCGCCGATGAGACTGCGACGGCACAGCGGCGCGATCGTTGATCCGGAGCTAGAATACACCTAAATGTACGCTAAAGCAAGTAAAAGTGACGTGGCAAAGATCCAAGAGCAACGACCAAAACCTAATCGATCCCAATCGTCTGTTGATCCGGGACGACGCTCCGGTCAACTTGCGCCGATTCCTGCTGGAGCTGCCGCGGCGCGGGCACTTCGATAATCACCAGCTGCAGAAAATCGTTTGCGAAGTACTCGGAACCTGGCCGGACAAACGGCTGCCGCCCTATCCCGATGCCGAACGGCACGTAAAAACTTGCGCCTGGTATTTCATCTACGACATGTTCGAAGCCGCTTTCCAGGTGGTGCGGGGAAAAAACGTGTTGTTTACCCAAGCTGGCTTGGAAGTGTTAGTCCGCGAGGTGAACACCCGCTTCATGGAACTGAACATTGGGTGGCAGCTCGTGGACGGCGAGATTCTGATGCGTGGCGGTCGGGCGTTCGAGCTAACGAAGCAAACTGCACTCCGGGAGCTGCACCGGGCAAATCGTCCGACTGCTGGCCGTCATATCGAGCAGGCGATCCAAGCTCTTTCGCAGCGTCCCGAAGCCAATACGTCCGGTGCGGTTTCGCATGCCACGAGCGCGACCGAGTGCGTGCTCCACGACATTACCGGCGAACCGCTGACGCTCGGCAAATATCTCGATAAGTACCCGGCGCTGAAGAAGGCCCTCGGCGGAGCTTACGGCTACGCTTCGGATGCCGGCGCCCGGCACGGAAAGGAGGGCACGGTCCCGGACCGCGCCGATGCGGAATTTACCGTAGCGCTGTGCGCGGCTGCCGTTACTCTCCTCAACCGGAAACACCCGCGGAGCCGGGCATGAGTGCAGGGATCGCGGTCTATCGGACGGCGGCGCTTCCCGCGCTCGTGGCGCAAGAGAACGCGCGGGCGCGGAAGCGGTTTTGGGAATTCTTCACCGTGCATATCCGCAACCGCCACACGCGCGCGGCCTATGCCCAGGCGCTGCGGAATTTTTTCGACTGGTGCGAGGAGCAGCGCTTCCCTGCCCTCGAAGCCATCGAGCCCGTGCATGTGGCCGCCTATATCGAGCAGCTCGCACGCACCCACGCGAAAACCACCGCCAAGCAGCACCTGGCCGCCATCCGCATGTTGTTCGACCTGGCTGGTGGTGGGCCAGATCGTCGCCGCGAATCCGGCGCACGCCGTGCGCGGCCCGCGGCACTCGGTGGCGAAGGGATCGACTCCTGTGCTTTCGTCGGAAGAGGCGCGCCATCTGCTGCGCACGATCGATGTTTCGAACCTGGTGGGGCTGCGCGACCGCTCCCTCATCGCCGTGATGACCTATACCTTTGCCCGCATCGGTGCGGCGGTGGCGCTGCGGGTCGAGGATTATTACCCGCAAAGGAAGCGCTGGTGGCTGCGGCTCCGGGAGAAAAACGGCAAGGTGAACGAAATGCCCTGCCATCACAACCTCGAAACCTATCTCGACGAGTATCTGGAAGCGGCGCGGATCGGCGGCGACAAGAAAGGATTTTTGTTCCGCTCCGCCATCGGCCGCACGGGGAAGCTATCGGAGCGGCCCCTGACGCGCATCGATGCCTGGCGCCTGGTGCAGCGCCGCGCCGCCGAAAGAGGCATCGGGAGCCGCTTGATCTGCCATCATAAATCCATACACCAATCTGATCGATTTCGGTTTCCCTCTTCGAGATCTTCGGCTCGATGGTATGTATGCTGCACCGTGAAATGCTTAAATCCTTCAGGTCGATTTGAAAGCCAAGTGACCGTCTATGGACACTGAACTCTCGGACGCGCTCGCCCGAATGCGGTCCGACTGGGACACACGTGCAAAAGAGAACGCCTGCTACTACGTAGCAAACAGCAGCACCAACTGGGAAGGCAGGGAATTTTTCAGGTCCGGCGAAATCAACGTTGCAAATGAAATAATGCCCGATGTGCCGCACATCTGCGGAGGTCAGCGGTCGCCGCTCGACCTCTCGGTGCTGGAGCTTGGCTGCGGTGTGGGCCGAATGACCCGAATGCTGTCACGCATATTCGGGCATGTTACAGCGGTTGATATTAGCGCTGAAATGGTGAACAGAGCCCAAAACAACCTGGCTGATCTGACGAACATTACCTTTGTAGTCAACGACGGTCATACGCTTTGCGGTCTCTCAAATGACTCGTACGATTTTGCATTCTCCTTTATCGTTTTCCAGCACATACCGAGTTATGCGGTGATCCGTTCTTACTGCTGTGAGGTGTTCAGGGTCCTAAAGCCCGGAGCGCTCTTCAAATTTCAAGTCCAAGGACACCCGGCGGCCAAACGCCGGCCAACGCAATACGATACTTGGAATGGATTCTCCTTTACAGAAAAAGACGCAGCGCTCCTGGCCGCCGAAAGCAACTTTAGATTTGCCCAGACAACTGGTGCAAATACTCAATACTTCTGGCTCTGGTTTAGGAAGCCGGGATAACTGTTCGATATGTCTAAAACCCATAGGCAGAGTACTTGCCGAACAGGAGCGGCGGCACTATGTTGACCTGTGAATTACAAGACCCATTTCGTAGAAGTGGCCATTGTGCAACGTAAAACACCAACTGCCCCGTATAGCTGATTGCTTGCCTTAGCTGCGATGCCTCGGTTGAGTCGTTGTAATAGCCCTCACCGACGATCCATCCATGGTCACTGGGATATCCCTCCGAAGTTAAGGTGGCCCAAGCGTTGACAAAATTTGCATAGACATTGCTAGAGTAATCATAGAAATGAAGATCGAAAAGGTAAGGCGAGCCCTGGTTGCCGTACTGGCTGTTGCCGTAGACAGCTGGCACTTGAGTGAGGCGGCAAGAATTGGGGTCGGCGATTATTGAAAAACCAACTGTATCGTTCTTTCCAAATGTGGCCACGTAATTATTCCAGAGATGTTGGTCGTATTGCAGTAGCGCGGCTTGGCCGCAGTCAGGGCTAGCCTCATTCGACAGATCGATCCTATATAGAAGGCCGGAACTGGCTATGATCGAGTGTAAATTATAGATTAGGCTCCAATTTTCTCGGTACATTGTGTCGTTATAGCTCGTCCAGGTTGTAGGATCGCTCTCTCCCTGTGGCATGAAGGCGATTTCAACTTCAACATAGCCAAGGGAGCGTATCTCTGCCAGAAGGTTTGTCAAATTGTTCCGGAAGCGGGTAGACAGGTCCCCGCCAGTGGAATCCATAACGGTGCCGGTATTCAACCCGTGGCCGAAGTAGATTGGGATTCGTAGTCTAGACTGCCCATAAGAGCGCATCTGTTGTAACTGGCTATTGATGATGGAAGTGGCTACATCATAATTATAAATTACACCGTATGGCTCACGATTACACGATGGGTCCATGTAATACCACGCATAATTGGACCCTCCGTACATTTGTGATCGCGAGGCCGGCGGTTTCCCGTTTATTGTGATTGCAGCGCCGGTTGGATTCGCAGCAAACATGGGAGCGCCTGGCGCGGGGAAGGCAGGAATATCATTCGGCAGGCCCCATTGCTCGGTTACTTCTTGGACCACACTGCTTACTATGAGGTGCCAAGTTCCGTCTGATGGTCGCCACACGGCATAATCCGTCCTCCCGTCATGGTCGTAATCGCCTGGCATCGGGATATCGCCGTTCTGCCCTAGGGCAACCTGAATCTGAGAACTGGGATTAGTGCTAGGAATTACGAACCAAATACCATCAGAGGGACGCCAGACTGCCAGATCTGCTTTACCATCTCCGTCGAAGTCTCCTGAAACCGGCACGTCGCCGGAAAGACCCCACTGGCGAATATTTTGCACGCCGCTGCCGTTATAAAGGACGAAATAGGTCTCATTGCTTGGCCGCCAGACTGCGTAGTCTGTCTTGCCGTCGCCATCATAATCGCCTACGACTGGCGTATCGCCGGGCAGGCCCCACTGTTGGTTGATCTGCGTGGCAGGAGCAGAACTAGGAATAATATTCCAAGTGCCGGTTGAAGGGTGCCAAACCGCCAAATCCGTCTTGCCGTCGCCATCATAATCCCCCGGCACAGGGATGTCGCCAGAAGAACCCCATTGGCGGGTGTATTGTTGACCTGTACTGCTATAGATAATATACCACGTCTGGTTACTAGGCCGCCAAACTGCATAGTCGGTCTGCCCGTCGCCATCGTAGTCACCTGGAACGGGAATGTCTCCGACGAGGCCCCATGATTGCGTAACTTGGCCCGTGGGACTACTGTCAGTAAACCATGTGCCCAGAGATGGTCGCCAAACGGAGTAGAATATTTGCGCGCTGGCTAAGTGGACAGATAGGCCGAGCAAAGGGAGGCCGAACAGAACCAACGAGAGTAGTGAACTGGATCCGTGTCTGAGTCCATGCTCTGTAGACGCAGTGTACCGCCTAAAAAGCGAGGTGAATAATGTGAATAGTGTGTGCATGTAATCTCCATCAGGCTGCGCTGGCGTGTTGGCCAATACCCTGCGGAAATGAAATGGCATCCCATTTCAGAGGGCCTCCAGTAAAGCATCCGGGAATTTAGTTGAGTCGTCAATTCCCCAAGTCGACGTTTACGGGAGTAGGTATGTCAGGAAGGAGGCAGAGCTACGGGTTGCAGGCGCTTACAATGCTGGGCCTATATTCATGCAAGTACACAAGGTGTAAGTCAGACTGCGCTCAGGCGGTCAGAGTCAGTTCGCTGCCGGACAGGAAATAATGGCCGGCAAGTTGCCTTGAATGGCGCTGTTCCAACAGTAAGCCGGCGTTAGGCTGGACCGGCATCAAATTGAGCCGCGCGAAGCGCCGGAGATTGCGCAATTGCTGCCGCAGGCTCTCGTTGAGTTTTGCTGCGATGGCTTGGGGATTTATGCCCTTCGCGACCTCCTTCGGAGGCTGCGGGTGCCGCCGCTTTGCCGGTGGCGCGGAAGGTGTGATTCCCGATTTTGGTGGGGATGCCGGCGTGAGCCGCGCGCCGGCGGATCATGCGAAAAGCGTCTTGCTGATGCATGGGCTTTGCGCTGAGCTTGCCGGAGCGGCCGGGGGAGTTGCGGAACAGAGGCCCGCTTTCGTCTGCCGCGATCCCGGCGGCAGCGAGGTACTCGTCGAGAAACCGCTCGAGCCGGTGGTGGCAGGGCACCTCGTGCTCTTTGCCGCCCTTCTCGTGCAGCCGCACCCAGCCGCGGCGGCCCTGGATGAATTAATCCTTGATCTGCATTTTGAGCACGGCCCCAATGCGCGCAAAGCTGTAGGTCATCGTGCCGATCAGGGCGCGATCGCGCAGCCCGAGAATGGATGAGGTATCAATCGAATCGAGCAGCACACGCGCCTCGTCGCCTTCGAGCACCGGCGTCTTGCCTTTGCGCACGACGTGCTTGGGACCGCGCACGGCGTGCGCCGGATTGACTTCGAGCACTGTCCGGTGACCAGCCAGTCGAAGAACATGCGCAGCGCGGCCAGGTGCTGCTTCACCGTCGGCGCGGAGACCTCGCCTTGCAGTTCTTTTAAAAAAGCAGCCACATGAACCGGTTGCACGCGGGCGAGCTGGCGAATCCCCTTCCCTTCGCACCAGGCCGCGAATCGGCGCGTCGCATTGAGATATGCAACCATGAGAACGATTCCTGCCCCGGCGTGGCGAACTGCGCTCGCTGCGCGATCCGGCGGATACTTTCGAGGAAGTCGCGTGAGCCGAAAGGACTGGGTGTGGTCTATCCTACGTTCTTAACCCGGTTTTCCGTTCCATTGATCCCCAACACTGATTTCATCGTTGCGCCGGTCGTAGAGGCCGGTGGTTTTGGCGTTGGCGTGTCCGGCCATGCGTTGCGCGACCTCGGATGCGGCCGCCGCTGGTGAGGTAGTCGGTAATTCCGGTGGCGCGGAAGGTATGGCAGCCAATCAAGGTCTCCAGTTCCACATCGGCGGCGCGGCGCTGGATCATATACCAGACATCGGTGCGGGAAAGCGGCCGGGAGCTGAGGGTTTTCGTTTTACGAATCGCGGCGCGGAAGAGCGGGCCTTTGCAGTCGTTTTCGATTTCTGCCGCCGCGCTCGCGCGAGGCACTACACAGATACGCACGGCTTCACGGAACACATCTTTGGGCTCTGGCATACAAAACAAAGGGTAAACCGGCTAGCCCTTAGTCTCCGGCGGTATATTAGTTGCGTTTTATATACACATAATCGATCTGCATTCTTGTGATAATTAACAACTTTTTATTTGTAATTGTCCACCGCGCACTTTATAGTTGTTCACGGATGCACATCTAACTGCATCCTTCCAATTGAAACAACAAGGAGGATTTTGTATGTCGTTTCGAACGGCCAGGCAACATCTCGTGGGGCGAGCATTGTTTCTCATCGCTGCAGCCTTAATCGGCATCGCGAGTTGTCAGCACCTAGCGGCGCAGATCACTTTTGGGCCTCTGATTTTTATGGGGACAACCGAAAAGCTCGCAAACACAGCATCACCAACGCTTATTACCTTCAACGGCCAGTTGTATCTATTTTACGTGAACAGCAGCAACAGCACAATCTATGTAGACGTTGGCCTGACTGGGAGGCCGGCGTCCACGGGACTCGTAGTATACAGCGGGGGGCTCTCGGATGTCGGCGCTGCTGTTCTCGACGGGAATAACATACTCCTTACCTACATTGCCCCCAATCAGGTACCGATGGCGGCGTTGACGCCAAATGGAACTACCATCACCAGCAACGTCGCTATCAACACCGCCAGCACCGGGTTCAACTCGCTGTTTGTGCCTACGCCCGTGGCAGTTGGTCCTGACGTATTTCTGTCCATTGTTGGCAATGGCAATTACGTCTACCTGTACGAAACCTTCAACGGTACGAGCTTCGGATATCTGCACCAAGAATCGGGCTACTCCACAATCAGCCGTCCGGCGATGGCCGATGGACCGAGCGGCCTTTGGATCGGATTCACAACTCAAACCAGCGGCGGCCGTCAAGCCATTGTTGGGCCGGATCAAGCGTTAAAGCTTGTTCCAGGGTACTACTGCGGGCAAAATACTCACGATGGGGCTTATGCTGGACTTGGCCTTCTGGAATACGGCGGCGCTGTTTACGCCTTTAGTCAGAATACATTGACTGTACAGGACGCGCAGTACGTATTTACTAATAATGGTGGTGCGTCGTGGTCGGGCCTGTATGAACCAGGGAACCAGATGCGCTGGACACCTTCATTGACACTTGATGGAGGAACCGTATTCTTCATCTACCAAGACGATGATAATACCAACATGACATATAGGACAGGTACATAGATATCTGTACGTCACGTTTTAAAACTTTCAAGATGTCTGGGGGAAGGGTGTGCTCCTTCCCCCAAAATCCTAACACAGCGGGTCGCCGCCTATGTGCCCGGAACTACATTTCGGGCCGGTGCAAGGCTATGGTGGATTATCACTTCGGATGCCCGAGGGCCCGAATGAACTGGTTTTGTGCCAATGCCAGCGGGGCGCGCCACGCGCCCATCAACAGCACCGGCGGCGCGGACCGGCGCACGAATACAAAGAGTTTGCGATTCATTGCTGCCTCGTGAATGGTTGGTCCCGCTCCGGAGCCCGTCGGAAAAGTTCTCGATGGGATCAACTCACCATCGAGATACTCGAGGGGTAGCGCAAAGATTCTTCCTGCAAAAACGAACATAGGAGAGTGAGGCTCGCTACTCTTCTTCGCTAACCAGCTCTACGGCTTCCTGCAATTTCGCCAGTGACGGCTCGCAATATAGGGTTCCGGCAGCATCCGTGCAGAAATTTACTCTACTAACGTATTGTACGCAAGGTAAACCCGCGAGTTCTTAGCTCGCAGCCGCGTGCATATGCTCAGGCATCCGAGAATCGGTAGATGCCGTTCGGGATGACATGCGCGTGCATGAGCGGCGATACGCGAGCGAGATCCCGGTCGGCGGTCGCGTGGCCGGCGGACCGCAGTTGGCTCACCATTTCCGCAATCCGCAGTGTGTTCCACACCAGCACCGCATTTGACAACAAGCTCAGGCAACTCGCCTCATTCATGATTTCTTCAGCGCCGCCGCTGCGAAACTGAACGCGGTTCGCGAAGAATAGGCGGCGCCCGACTAGTTCGTGCCGAGCTTCCCCGGCGGGTCAACTGCAACTGGATCCGATGGCGAAGCTCCGAGTCGAAAAGATAGCGCAGCACGAAAATAGTCTTCACAATGCGGCCGAGCGCGGTGAGCGCCCCTGCGAGCCGGTCCGACGAGGAGGCGTTTGCAAGCCGCTGCACGATGAGATTGGCCGGCCGGTTTTTGAGCGACGCCGCCACACGCACCAGGAAGTCCCGTTGCTCGCGAATCAAATCGGTATCCGCGACACCATGAAACAGCGGATGGAGGCGGGAATAGCCTAGCAGGTAGCAGAGGCTCGAAAGCGTCCTAAGAGATACCCAATTAGTTCTGGTATCTCTGTCCAGGCGGTGAGCTCGATTCGGCGCAGGGGAATTGTGTGAAACACCGATTCCAATGTCTTGGACCCTTGGACGCGCCTGAATGCAATGAACTGCCCCTGTGTTATGTACGTTCGCGTTGCTGTTTGCCGTCAGCGCCGTGCTGCCGGATCCGCCGAGTGAAACGCTTGTCCGATGCGGCCTTGCGGCAAATGCTAGTGCCTCTCCGGAGATCTCCGGGTCGGACTTCCGACTCTCGGAGCCGCTACAGGGTCTCCGAACACACCCAATATGAACTGGATTGCTACGAGAATTCACTACGGCAATCCCTCCTTGACGGACTCGGATGCTTGATCCCAGCTGAATACCTTTTCCCCCGGCCGTGCCTTTGTTCCTGGAGCAATCGCTATCCGCTTCCCTGCATTTACGAACACGCAGTCCGAGAAGCCATTCGCTAAAAAGTACACTCCGTGGTGCAGTCGCGGAAGCGGCAATACGTATGCGGGCTGTGAACGGTCGGCAAGCCGCGCGAAGGCGACGCATGTACGTCGAGCTAAATAAGCTGTGTCGCGCCAGATCAGCAGATTATGTACGAGAGCGGCGGATTGGAAAACCAGAAGTCCAGTGACCGCCGCCGATGCAAGTCCCTTCTTCGCAAAGCCGTCGTATACCGCGCCAATGAGAAGCGCCAACCCAATCGAAGGTATATAGAAGACCCGTGATCCGCTTATCGTCGCCGTGAGCGAGGCCAAGTGGCCAGCCACGGCCGGGGCGATGCCCACGATACAGAATCCGAGTGCCGCGACAACCATTCGCCCCCGGGGCCTCGATGCGAACCCGGTCACCAGTCCGGCGCAGGCTAACAAAGCCACGGAAGCGCTCAGCCAGACCTGGGGGGCAACCGACCAGTTGATGGGGAACAACAGGACTCCCCACATCCGAAACACCACAACTTCCAGTAGATGCAAGGGATGAAAGTGCAAGGCTATTGAATTTCCGTGTGCATCGCGGTAGCCGCCGATTCCCCCCACGACCGAATAGCGGTAGGCGAAGATCGCCATGGAAATACCAACGATCGAGGCAACGGATTTTAGCCCTCTGGCGTTGAGAGGCCGTCGCCACCAGAGGCAGCAAACGGCAAGGCCAGCAACGCAAAATGCGGATTCCTTGCTGACCAGAGCGAGTGCGCAACAAACAAACATCGCGGCCAGCCGCACAACACTCTTCTTGTCCGTATACTCACAAAGCAAAATCAGAGTGAACAGAACAAAAATAGCTGCTAATTGATCGAAACGGGCAGCAGTCCAAAAGACATCTTCTGGATTCGTGCCATGAAGGCCGAAGAAGAGGGCCGCAAACGAGGACGCCAGAGGCGACAAACTCAATTTTCTGCAAAGGACGTAGACGAGGTAGGTGGTCGCAAGGTGAAGGAGCAACCCGTCCAGGTGCCAAACCCATGCGTGAAACCCGGCCCATTTATACTCAAGCCAGTAATCGGCGTATCCGAGCGGCCGGAAAAAGCCGTCTGCCGCTCCATACGACCGATTCAGTGCATCGGCGAAGGAGCCTGCCCCGGCTTGGACTACATGAGCATAGCTATCGAAAAGAAGTGGTGCGCGTATGGAAAATAGAAACGGGAGAACCGTGATGAGCGGAAGGAATGCCGGCCAGCGCGCTATTGCGGAGCCACGGTCCAAATCGCGGCTGGAACTATGGGCGCAGAAGCAGGCCACCAACCCTACGGCCGCCGCCGATTCCAGGTTAGTAAGCGCTTTTCTGGGATCAGGTTCGAATAAGGCGTGAAAGACAATAACCGCAGAAAGATATAGAAACCCAGCGAGAAAACACGGGGTGACTATCTCCGGCAGCCAATGCGTTATCCGAGATATCGCGGTCGCGCGCGTCACCAAGCGGATCTCAGGTAGTGCCGTGTTGCAAGTAATTCGATCAGATGCTCGCAGCGGCGCCCCGTGAGTGCCATCACGCCCGTCGAATGCTTATCACCGGTAGTATCAAAACAGCGCGTCGCTACGATGCCGATGCCGGCCTTCACGTCGGCAAAGGTGCGCTTTTCAAATACGTTTTCGGCGAGATGCTTCAGAGCGGCAGATTTGACGCGGCGATTCCGTTTGCGCATGATCGCGGGGACATGCTTTTTGTAGAGCGTATGGATCTCGTAGACGCGATAGCCGAGCGCGAGGAGAGCGGCGATAATCGCGCCGGTGCTGGTCCCGAAGATCAGGTCGAAGCACTGGCACAGACGCCGCCCCAGCATGGCCTCAAGTTCTTTGAGGGCGCCGAGCGAATAAAATCCCTTTGCTCCGCCTCCGTCGAGGGAGAGGATGCGGTACGGTTCGGAATTGAGCAACGGCGGTTGCGTTCCTCCGGGCGGCGAGGTCATTACGGCTGGTTCTTCTCCCGCTCGATCCGATTGTCCTCGTAGCGCATCCGGCGGACCCAGGCGGCTGCTCCCTGCGCAAGCTCCGGGCGATCCTCATCCTTCCAAGCCGGCTCCGGATCGTTGAGCGCAGCGAGCAGCCGCCTTCGGTTCACTTCCTGGCGGAGCACTTCGACGAGAAAGGCACTGCGGCCGCGCGGTCCCACAAGAGAATCGATGTCGGCGAGGAGCTCGTCGGGCAGGATCAGATGAGCACGCTTTTGAGGCATGGTGTTCGTTTCTAGTGTGCCACAAATTTACGGTTAACTCCCAGCTCATAGGTAGCGCCCACTGGCTTATTGAGACCCATAACCTCTTTTATGGGCTGTCACACTTCTCTCCCGGAGAGAGATTCCTCCTTAAACGGCAGACGAGACATGCTCGACTGCAATCGTTTTTTTTCCACGCTGGATGGTGATGCGATACGTGCTGGCCTGCCGCGGATGGAAGACCAAAGCTGGCCGGAAACACGCCATGCAGGTCCCGGAGGGGTTACGAACACTCGGATACAGAATGCCGTTCGACCCTTCATATAGGAGCTTATTGGCCAAAACCTGCGATGCGGCATAGCACTGCGGAATCGGTTCCGGCTGCAAACAGTCGGCGAGCTCCGCGGAGTCTAGACCGTGAAACAGACCCGAGAAATCCGCCAGAAAATCGATGTAGTCGAACGGGTACTCGCCGGTAATGCGAGCATTTTCCAGGAAGCGTCTCTTGTGAAAACTTACTTCGGCAATCGAGGTCTCGATCTCGAGACCGGCGTACCAGGCGCCACGGCGAGACCCGTGAAAGCGGCCCCCGTAAGGCCCCGGATGCGTAAAGACTGCATTCACGATATGCGCTTCCGGCACTCCGTACAGTAATTCGCCAGGACCAATACCGGGGCTGCCTCCCGCCTCTGCGATTTTGCGCTCGTTGGAGGCCGCGTCCAGTTCGCTCAAGTCAGCGAGCACGCTTGCAGGCAGCGGCAGACTCTCGAGAACGCTTCCTGTGCCGAATTTGCTAGGAACCAACCGGTGCGTGCCGAGGTAATTCACTCGCTGCAGGTGAGCCACTAACGGCCGCCACGAGCTGCGTCCAGTAGGCTCCGAACCTGGTGCAATCCTGGAATGCCCGCTCGCACCAGGTAATCGAGAGGCGTTTGGCCACCGAACAGCGGATCGTCGTTCGGCCGGCCGATCCACCGGTCTGCCAGATCCTCAGGCAGCAGAATGTGTAATGCCTTATAGATCCCCACCAGGTACGAAATCCGTGTGAGTTCGTCCTGGCGCAGTGTTCCCGCCGCCGTCTTCAGCTTATAAACAGTGGACCGCGGCATACCTCCGAGTAAATCTCCGGCCCGCTCCACCGGAACACGCCACTTGTCCATGATGGCGAAAAAGCCATCCACAGCCGACTGACTCAACCGTTCCCGGGTGGCGAGCCGGCTCAAATCCGGCGTGACCTCGAATTGGTAACCCGGCACGGTAGGAATCGGATAGATAAGCATAGAGCCCTTTCTACCGAGCATTGTCTCATGATAGACGTAATAGTGTCTAGATGTAGATTGTAGCCGGCTGGCGTTTTTCGGAAACTCGACTGGATCACCAGTTTGGATCTGGAAATTCTCTCCCCCGCCACTGGGCGTATTCTTTGGGGGAGACCAGGTGCTTGCGTCCGTCCCGAATCCAAATCGGATAGAGCGCCGGGTACATCGGGTCCAAACTGCTCAGCAAACCGGCCAGTCCGTTTTTCCTTTCGCGTTTCGTCCAGGCGGCAAACTGAGCCGCTCGGGTTTCGGCGTTTTCTTCGAGGAAGGCATGCCGCGCCGAAAGCCGCTCCCATTGCGCTTCGATTTCCGCGGCGTTTTCCCGGAACTCGGCCGCGAGCGCTTGCCCGGCTAAGAATTCCAGCTCGTAGGCGATCGCCTGATGCTCTTTCCCATGATCTAAGAATGCCAGGGAGTCCCGAAGCTGCCGGCACTGAATCAGGAACGCCGGCCACAACAACTCCACGCCCAGACGTGTTCCGATTTCGGGATACATCGGGGCTGCCTTTTGCTTCCGCCGTTGCCCTTCGTAGGCTTTCCTCAAGTCGTAGGCCAGGCTGAGAAAGAAACCTTCCTTGTCGCGGATCAGCGGAGATCGCTCGTTGACATCGTGGACGATTTCGTGTGCCCGCTTCAACGACAGATAATCCGAAAACAGGACGATCCCGGCCGCGTTCTTGAGTGGTTTGTAGGTGAACATGAGGCTCAATGAAATCCTACAGGGGTAGTAGCCACATCCAACCGAAAACCTCCGTTAAGTTTAAGGGATTGAAAATCCCAATAGCTGCTGTTACACCGGGCCGATTCGGAGTAGAAGGCATTTGAGCCCGGGGCCGTCCCCAGCAATCGTCCGCTGGACATTTCCCGGCGTTTGGGCTACGATGTAGCTCACGAGGAGGTGAACGCCATGAGGAGTGAGAATTCCGTCGTTCGCGCCCGCATCGACGAACGCACCAAGAGAGAAGCCGCAGCAGCGCTGAAGAAAATCGGCCTTACCGTGTCCGACGCCTTTCGCCTGCTGCTGGTGCGCGTCGCGGCGGAAAAGGCCCTGCCGTTCGAGCCGCTCCATCCCAACGCCGAAACCGTGGCCGCGATGAAAGCCGCTCGCCGCGGCGAGCTCGTCCAGGCCGGCAAGCCGGACAAACTGATCCGAAGCCTGAATGCGGGACGTTAAATACACCACCCGTTTTCAGCGCGACTACAAGCGAGAAAAATCCGGCCGGCACGGCAAGCGGCTGGACGCCCTGCTGATGGAGGCTGTCAACTTGCTTGCCGCCGACACGCCGTTGCCGCACCGGAATTTCGATCACCCACTGTCGGGCGAATGGAACGATCACCGCGATTGCCACATCCGGCCGGATCTCGTTCTCGTCTATCGCAAGCCGGATCGCGGTAGCCTCGAACTGGTGCGCCTTGGCTCGCATAGCGAGCTTGGACTGTGAGCCAAGGGAGCACGTTTCGGTGCGGGCGGTGGTCGAGCTACGTTACGCTTCGGCACCACAGTGTTCAGACCGACCGACCCTTCTCGGTGGTCAGTCTTTCCTCCGCTCTCCGCCCTGCACACGTATGCCCAAATGGTCGCAAGGCGCGTCGCCCAGATCCTGCTGGACACCCAAATATCTCTCCGTGGTCTGGATGGAGGCATGCCCCAAGGAGAGTTGGATCTGTTCGAGCGGCGCCCGGCCTTTATGCGCGAGTTTAGCAAAGGTGCGCCGCACATCGTGGGGCGCGAGCGTTGCCCCGATCTTTTCGCCGTAGAAATTCACCACCTCATACACTGCCTGCGCGCCGAGCCCTTGGCGCACTAGGCGTCCCCCTTTGTTCACCGCCCCGAGCAGCGGCCCCTTTTGGAATCCGGCCGCGAAAAGCCATTCGTCGACTGCTGCCTTGGCCCAGGCCGGCATGGGCACGGTGCGGATGCGGTTGCCTTTGCCCGCGAGATCGACGAGACACCAGCGCCCGTCGCGCTGCTGGATGGTTTCGATTGGGAGTGCGGCGAGTTCTTCGCGGCGCACGCCGCACCCGACGAGCAGGGCAAGGAGCGCGCGGTCGCGCTTCCCTTTTAAGGTTTTCCGCGCCGGCAACTCCAAGAGCCGCTCGGCCTGGTCCAGGGTGAGCCAGTTCCCTGCCCGGACTCCGTGCCGCTTGGCTCCTTTCACGCGCGCGATCGCCGCGGCGGTTTCGGGCGGAAGGAAACCGTTGTCGGCCGCCTCGGCCGCCAATTTCTTCAACGCGCTCAAGCGGACATTAATCGAGGATGCCGCCAGGCCGGCGGCTTCCTGGGCCGCGCGCCAGGCCTGCACGGCGGCTTTGGCGAAACCCGGGACCCCTCCGGGGCCGGCATTTTCCGAGCACCACAGTCGAAAATTTTCCAAGCCTTGGTCGTAGGCGCGCTTCGAGTGCGCCGAGGAGACGCTGTCCAGCACGAGCTGCTTCAGGCGTATCCACAGTTCCTCGTCCGCCGTGCGCACGAGCGCTGTTTCTGGATCGCTCATGCCGCCAAGGGGAACTGCAATTGCCGCGGCCGGCCGGGGTGCTGTTCGGCCCAAAGAACCGCCAATAAGTCGGGGATCCATCTCCGCAGGGCCAGAAGGCGGTGGAGGCGGACGTGGCAGCGGGCGCAAACGGTGATCAGCAGATCGGGTTCATTGACGCCGGGCTGGCGGTGATGGACATGCAGTCGGCCGGAGGCCCCGCAGGCGCGGCAGCGGAAACCGTCGCGCTCCAAAATTTGGTCGCGCAAGCCGGCAAAGCGCTGGCGGGAGTAGGCGGCGGCGCGGGAGCAGGGGCGGCAGAGGCCGGCGATGGCGGGCAGCCCCCGGCCGCAGGGGCAGAAGAGGTTTCTTTGCGCCGGAAGCAGCAAAGAGGATTATACAGCAGATTGCTTTCGATAAGGGCTATTATCATAGGCTATTTTCTAGGCTGGTGACGGAACTTCGCCACAACACTGTGGCTTGAGTATTTCGGGAGCAGAACAGCGAAGTACAAGCAGCACAAGGGATTGCGCGGGGTTCTTCGGCTCTCCGTCGGCCCGGAAAATTGGCAACAAGCTATTGCAGAATCTAGGCCTAACTCAGATCCGGAGGAATTTTAGAACAGGGAGGCCCCGATTTCGGCAAGCTTGCGCCGCAGGCGCAGCGGCCCCTCGGCATTCATCGCCAACACCCCGACGGTCGCGCGCCCGACCGGGGTTTGGCCCGCAATCCAGGCGCCCTCGAACCGGAACTGTTCGATCCAGCGATCGGTGCGCGGATGGAACAAGCGGACCAGTTCGCCCGAGGCGGGATCGCGGCCCGCCAGGTTCGGCCCCTTATAACGATTGCAGTGCGGGCAGGCGAGCGCGAGATTTTCCGGAACAGTTTCCCCCCGGTGCTGTTCGGCAACGATGTGGTCGATTTGAAACGGCAGCGGAAGAGCGAACTGCGGCAAGCGGCAATATTCGCAACGCCCGCCGGCCCGCTCGCGAACGGCCCGCGCTAGCTCCCGGTTCACTGCTCGCGGGCCACGTCGGGTTTCGTTTGCAGCAGGTGTCGCGCCTTCAACTGCATCACACCGAGCAGGAATCCGATGTGCAGATAGCTATCGAGCTCCTGCGTCTCGGCTTCGGTCAGCGACCCCGCCCGCGCCTTGGCCGAGAGTTCGTTGACGCGGTCCTCGTCGCTTTCGGGCAGCTTCATCGAAAGGAGGTAACGTGCCGCTTCCGGCGTCAGTTCCCTTTCGTCGGTCTGGATGATGCGCGCGAGAATGGCGGCTTCCGTATTGGGCGTGACGGCTTGCGAACTCATCCTTAATAAGCTCTCTTCTTTATGATCCGTTATTTCCGGACGCCGGCACAAGCGCCCATGTTCCCGTGCGAGGCTCAGCTCCGCGGCGCGCAGCCTTGGCACGAGCGTATACCGCGGAATTCCTGGATACATCGATGGAACAGCCGGTAACACCCCGCATCAGCCGAGCACGCCGTGTTCAAGGCTGGAGCTCTTTGGACATTTTTTCCGGCCAGAGTTGAGCACCGTGCAGCACGCGCAAAATCCGGACAGTATCTCCAGCGATGCGGTAAGCCGCGATGTACGGTGTGCGGCTGATGACCAACTCGCGTGTCCCGGCGATCCGTCCGGGACGGCCCATCTCTGGGAAATGTTTCAGTTGCTCGACCTGTTTCCGGATGCGTTCGTCCACCGTGACAGCGGCCTGCGGGCTGTCCGCCTCGATGTAATCGAAGATTGCCTCGCGGTCGGTCTGTGCGAAGACAGACCATTCCAGCCGCATCGGCTAGCGCACCTTACTCCGCGCGGCGGCACGCCGCCTGGCGAAATGCGCTTCCACCTCTTCGTGCGGGATCGCGGGGCGAGGATCGTCCAGCGCTTCCTGCACTTTGGCGCGAAACCACGCATCGTGCGCGGCGCTGTCCGCCGGTGCGAACGGAAGCGCCCCTTCGTTGGCAGTCCGCGTCAGTAGAATGCGGACCGCATCGGAGACCGTGATTCCCAGTTCTTCGAGCACCGCCGCCGCACGTTCTTTTACGGCAGGATCGATCCGTGTCTGCACCAATGCGTTCACAGCCATTAAGAAACCTCCTCCTTCGCTTATTGTAATGCAATTGAATGACGGACGTGGGCGCGCCCGTTTTTTAGTTCGAGAACGCAGTTCCCTTTGGGCGGGCAGAGCCAGCGTCCGGCAATACGCGCACAATTCGCTGCGGCCGGAAGGAATCCCTGCCCTGTCACCGGCGGCCGATCAAAAATATGGGTCTCCGCCGACAGGGAGTTTTTTTCGATAGTGACAGAACTTCGCCATTTCGGTACACTGTTCACTGGGCATCCCGTTTCCCCCGTTCGCGCCCTATTTTGAACGACATGCCCGCTGCCGAAACCGCTTCCCTTGAAGCATTCGCCCGCCAGTGCACCGCCACCCGGCGCGACTCCGGCCAGGCGTGCCGGATGGCCGATTTCCTGCTCGCCTGGCACAATACCCCAGAAAACGGCGGCTGGGACCCAACCGACCTCTGGAATGTCGATGCGGCGATCGCCGCCGACATGCTCACAATGCTCGGAGCCATGCGCGCGAAGCCGGGCAAATACTCCGCCGACATGGGTTTTGAGCCCGAAATCCAACGGATCTGGCGGCTCTGGCGCGCCCCGCAGGAAAGTTGAGCTATGGCCCGGCACCCGGAATGGTTCGCGCGTCTGGAGGCCATCGCCGACGTGGTGCGCCAAAGCGAGCCGCTCGAATGGCTGGGCCGGAAGGAACTGCGGGCAATTTTTCATTGCAGCGAGCGCGACTCGATCCGCCTGCTGCACAGGTTCGGAGCCGAGGAGCGCGGGGATGCCCTCGCGCTTGCCCGCGTTTCCCTGCTGACACAACTCGAAGCCATCCAAACCGGCAGCACCTATGCGGCGTTTTTGCGGCAGCACCAGGACGTAGCGAAGCAGCTTGCCGCCGCCCACGCCGAGGCCGCCGCCCGGCGCTTCCGGGTACGTTCCGC
>JBOGMI010001153.1:0-4251 GCA_050746645.1 Bryobacteraceae bacterium
GCGTCCGTGCCATGGCGGTCCATCACCACGAGAGGATCGATCACATTGCCCTTGATCTTGGACATCTTCTGGCGCTCGGCATCGCGCACCAGGCCGTGCATGTGTACTTCGCGGAACGGAACATCGCCCGTGCACTCCAGGCCCAGCATGATCATCCGCGCTACCCAGAAAAAGAGAATGTCGAAGCCGGTAATCAGCAGCGAAGTCGGATAGAATGTCTTCAGGTCTTCGGTTTCGTCGGGCCAGCCGAGCGTTGAAAACGGCCACAATCCGGAGCTGAACCAAGTGTCGAGGACATCCGGGTCCTGTTCTAATTCGGTCGATTTGCAATGCGGGCACGTTGCCGGGGTTTCGCGCGCAACCGTGGTCTCGCCGCAGTTCCGGCAATGCCAGGCGGGAATGCGATGCCCCCACCAAAGCTGGCGCGAAATGCACCAGTCGCGGATGTTTTCCATCCATTGAAAGAAGACCACCTCGCGGTCATTGGGAACGAAGCGAATCCGGCCGCTGCGTACCGCTTCCATCGCTTTTTCGGCCAGGGGTTTAGTTTTCACAAACCACTGCTTCGAGACCAGCGGCTCGACAACGGTCTTGCAGCGGTCGCACTGGCTGATGCTGACGGTGTAGGGCTCGGTTTTGACGAGTTCGCCGGATTGCTCCAGCGCGGCGAGCACGCGTTTGCGCGCTTCGAAGCGGTCGAGATTGGCATAAGGCCCCGCGGCAGCGGTCATGCGCGCGTCTTCGCCGATGATCTTTATGGAAGCAAGCCGGTGCCGCTTGCCCGTTTCGAAATCGTTCGGATCGTGAGCCGGGGTGATCTTGACCACGCCGGTTCCAAAACGCGGATCGACCGCCGCATCGGCAATGACCGGAATCTCGCGGCCGAGCAGCGGCAGGACGGCGGTCCGGCCCACCAGATGCTTGTAGCGCGCATCATCGGGGTGCACGGCCAGCGCGGTATCGCCGAGCATGGTTTCCGGCCGTGTGGTGGCAACGGTGAGCCATTCGCCACTGCCTTTGACGAGATAGCGAATATGCCAAAGATGCCCTTCGACGGCGGTGTGCGTGGTCTCAACATCCGAGATCGCGGTCTGGCAGCGCGGGCACCAGTTGACCATATACTCGCCGCGATAGATCAGGTCTTTTTCCCAGAGCCGGACGAAAGTCTCGCGCACGGCGCGGGAGAGGCCGGCGTCCATGGTGAAGCGCTCGCGCGACCAATCGACGCTGGCGCCTTCGCGGCGGATCTGTTCGTTAATGCGTCCGCCGTATTCCTCTTTCCATTGCCAGACGCGGCGCTCGAACTCTTCGCGGCCAAGCCCCTGGCGGGTCAGGCCCTCGGCGGCGAGCTGACGCTCGACCACCATTTGCGTCGCGATACCGGCATGATCGGTTCCGGGAATCCAGAGCGCGGTTTCCCCGCGCATTCGGTGCCAGCGCACGGCGACATCCATGATGGTGTGTTCGAGCATGTGCCCGATGTGCAGCGATCCGGTGACGTTCGGCGGCGGGATGACGATGGAAAAAACGCGCGCCCGATCGGCGGTTTTCACATCGACCTGGTAGAGCCGGGAATCGATCCACCATTGAGCCCAATGCGGCTCAAACTGCTGCGGCGCATAGACTTTCTCAAGTTGCATGGAAATCTCAGCGTAGCAGCCGGAGTGTGTGTTCTAATGGGGAAGACCCACGGCGCGTACTGCCGGGTGGGTCGCGATGCTCCTCAGTAGCTCAACGGTAGAGCATTCGGCTGTTAACCGAAGGGTTGTAGGTTCGAATCCTACCTGAGGAGCCAATATTATCAAGCACTTCCGAGCCTTCCGGTCTGATCCAGAATTTTTTTGCTTTAACCAATTCTTTGCCCAGAGCTCGCGGCACCGCCTCCGAATCTATAGCACTTGAGGACTGATATGGACGACTCAGTGGATGCGGGCGCTCGATTCGCTCTCTCGCGGCGAAGCGTTTCGTAGGGGTGTGGTCCCTTGGGGCGAGGCGGGAAACCAGCGCGAGGTGTGCTCGTCGAGCGACAGGTTCCGAAGAACAATGTGTGCCAAAGGGCCGGTTCGGCTTATCTGGTGGCGCCAAACTTCCACAGGACCTCGGCGACCTCTGCGTGTCCCCTCCGCTCGGCCCAAGCCAGAGCGGTGGCCCATGGCGGGTCATCAGGGAGACTGGTGGGTGCGCCGTGGGCAAGCAGGAACTCGACCATCTCCGGCATGTTCGTCCGGGCCGCCCATGCGAGCGGTGTCGAACGGTACTCCTCATCTCTGGCGATGATCGAGGCACCCGCATCGAGCAGGATGCACGCGCGCTCGATGGCGTCCTGTGGCGTCTGGCCGCGCTTGCTACCCGAGCACAGATCGTGCAAAAATGTGCGTCGCTGCCAGTTTGGCAAATCCGGATTCATCCCGCTTGTGAGGAGGATACGGAGCATTTCGATGTTTTCGATTAGGTAGCTGTGACACCCGGTCACAACTGGCGGCACGCGGATGCCGGCGTCCAGCAACCGCAACAGGAGATCGCGCTTCCCTCGCGTGCAGACGGCCGTGAATACCCCGCCACAACCGAGTTCAGCTGAGCCAGGGTCTTCCATTACGCGACGAATGACTTCGTCGTCCTCATCTAGCCAGACCAGGTCGTACGGATCGAGCGTGCCTCCTCGAGCCATGAGTAGCGCCCGCAGTTCGGGAGTCTGTGCTGCGTAAACGGCATTGCCCCCCGAGTCCACATGGCCGCTGGGATCGGCACCGTACGCGAGCAGCAACTCTACCAGCTCGTGGTCACCGGCGCGGGCGGCGGCGTGTAGGGAAGCGCCCCGCGGGGCGTCCGATTCGGGCCAATTGGGATCGGCGCCGCGTTCCAGCAGCAGACGCGCGATCTCGCGGTGGCCGAACTTAACGGCCGCGGATAGTGCGCGCTTCCCATTCTGACGCACTTCGCGCAGTTGGGCGGGGTTCTGGTCAAGAAGTGCCGTGACCCGATGCATGTCTCCAAGTGCAGCGGCAATCGTCAAATCACAGGTAGCACCACGTGACAGCAATAGTCGGGCAGTATCGAAAGCACCACTCGTCGGCGCAAGCGCTTTCCGGCCCCATACTGCAAGGTCGAGGGCTTGCGAACCTGTGCCATCAGTTACATCAATCTCGGCGCCGCGATCAAGTAATAGCGCAATCACCTCGTGTGCCGAGCGCTTCGCCGCCCGATGGAGCGGCGTCCTCCCGCCGGCGTCGCGACGGTTCAGGAGTGTCGCATCGCCATTCAGCAAGTCGCGCACTTGCTCGACATCGTCGCGCTCTGCGGCCGCATGGATGGGATGATCTTCTGACGGCGCAACCGGCCTGCGGCGCGTCCGGACCTCATCGAGAAGCAGAGCGATCTCTTCATAATTCCGATCCCTGGCGATTTCGATCAGGCCGTCGAGGTCACAGCCGTTCCATTCCGCTTCTGCTGCGCCCGCGTCGAGCAGAATCCGCACGGCTTCGGCATGCCCCTCTCGTACGGCGAAGTGGATAGGCGGTGCGTAGAAATATTCAGCACGGCTCAGGCCGGGATCGCGCTCTATCAGACGTTGAAGCGTGAGCGTGTCGCCGGCTGCGGCGGCTGTGATCGTGTCCCAGACGTCATGTCTCAAGCCGGATTCCATTTCCGGCGGTTTGATCATGCCCCCGCTCACGTAGGCTTTGAGCCTGGGCCAGCTATGGAATCCGTGCGCCCTGGCGAGCACAAGTTGAGCATCGTGAAGGGCGAATTTCTGTGGGTCAGCGCCAGGACATCGCGCGGCGGCTTCTGAGAGGGCCTCTGGTTCGCCGGCACGAACTGCTTCCAACAATTCCTTCGCCTGACGTTTGAATTGATCGAGGTCCGGGTGCTTGGGGAGCACGCGGATAGGGAAAGATTTCTTCACAATGAGCTCCTTTCCTGGCTGTCCGTACACACGGGTCAGCTGCCGCGCCCGGTGTCCGCTCTCTCGGGCAGAAAAGAGTTCACTAAATCGACTACCGAAACTGCAAACATTCAGGAGGACTCAGTCCTTCCCACGGACACGGCGGTGCCCTGAATGCGCCGATCCACATACTAACACCTACTCGACAGGCTTGCTAATACCGGATGGCCATCCGGCCATTAGCCAGCATTGCTAAGTGGCGCGATGGTCCGATCACCCGCCGCAGAGTGGACAATCAAGCCCACCCTGTGTAACGGCCAAGGATAGAGGAATCCGCTTTGACGCATATCGGCATCCCGGACAAGCGC
>JBOGMI010001154.1:0-1508 GCA_050746645.1 Bryobacteraceae bacterium
GCGGGGACGAAAGGCTCAATGAAACATTTCAGCTATCGTGTGGGGCAGCTTGGCCAGCGAGCGCCAAGAGAAAGCTGCGGCCGATTGTGAATCGGCCTGTCCCGGAAGCCAGAATGCCGAATCTGAGCCGGAAGCGTAAGCGACCGGATTGGAGCAGACTTCGCTTGCGCTCCAGGCTCGGTTTCAGACGTATTGAGGCTCAATGAAACAGAATCTTACCGTCGTGATCCTGGCCGCGGGCCTGGGGACGCGCATGAAATCGGCTCGGGCGAAAGTTCTGCACCAGGCGGGTGGCGATACGCTGCTGAACCAGATCGTCCGCGCGGCTTTGCATCTCGCGCCGCCACAGCGGATTGTGGCTGTGATCGGACATCAGGCCGAACAGGTGCGCGCGAGCGTCACTCAGCCGATCCGGTTTGCCGAGCAGCGCGAGCAGAAAGGAACCGGCCATGCCGTTTTGTGTGCGCGCGAACAGGCTGCCGCTTCCGATGGAGACCTCCTGGTGCTCAACGGCGATGGGCCGCTCATCCGGCCGGAAACGCTTCGCGCCTTGATCGATCTCCGCGCCCGCGAGCGAGCCGATGCAGCCATTGTTACGGTCGAGCTTCCCGATCCCACCGGCTATGGCCGCGTGATCCGCAACAGCCAAGGCATGCTGGCCGAAATTATCGAGCAAAAAGCCGCGACGCCGGAGCAGATCGCCATTCGCGAGGTCAATCCGGGTATCTATTGCTTCGACGCCTCGCTATTTTGGCGATACGCCGGCGAGATCGAACCTGACAATCCGGCGCACGAATATTACCTGACCGATATGGCCGGCATCCTGACGCGCCATGGCTATCGTGTCGCGCCGCTCCTGATTCCGGACCCAACCGAGTGCCTGGGCATCAACACCCGCCTCGAACTTGCCGTCGCCGATGCCCTCCTGCGGCGGCGCAAAGCCAACCAGTTGATGCTGGACGGAGTAACGATTGAAAATCCCGAAAGCGTCGCCATTGACGCGGATGTGGAAGTCGGGCAGGACACCGTGATCGAGGCTCATGTGCAGTTGCGCGGCAAGACAAAGATCGGCGCCGACTGCCGCATCGGCGCCGGTTCTATTTTGCGCGATTGCGAAGTCGCCGATGCCGCCGCCGTTCTTCCTTACGTTGTTGCGGAATCGTCATCCATCGGTTCCGGCGCGACCATAGGTCCCTTCGCCCGCTTGCGTTTCAATGCGGGCGTTGGTGAAGGCGCGCACGTGGGAAATTTCGTCGAGCTGAAGAAAACGAATTTGGGCAGCGGGTCCAAGGCTGGCCATCTGGCGTATCTGGGCGATGCGACGATCGGCTCGGGAGTGAATATCGGCGCCGGAACCATCACCTGCAACTACGATGGCGAACGGAAGCACCCAACCCATATCGCGGGCAATGTGTTTGTAGGCAGCAACTCCACCCTCGTGGCTCCGATTGCCATTGCCGAGGGCGCTTATGTGGCGGCCGGTTCGGTGATCACGAAAAATGTCGAGC
>JBOGMI010001155.1:0-3443 GCA_050746645.1 Bryobacteraceae bacterium
GAGCGCTCGCCCGCTTTTGGCAGCATCACTTCCACGCCGAAACCGGGCTGGGAGAATTTCAGCATCGCCGGCGCGGTTGGCTCGGCGTTGGGCGTTCCGGTAGCGCTCGATACCGACACGAATGCCGCGCTGCTCGCCGAAGCGCGCTGGGGCGCGGCGGCCGGACTCGCAGACGCGCTCTACATAACCGTGGGCACCGGCATCGGAGGCGGCGCCATGGCGAACGGCAGATTGATTCACGGCCTGATGCATCTCGAAATCGGGCATCTGCTTCTGCCGCACGATCTCAAGCGCGATCCGTTTCCCGGGGCGTGTCCGTATCACCAAGACTGCCTGGAAGGACTGGCCGCCGGTCCCGCGATTGCCGCGCGCTGGGGAGTCCCGGCGATCGACCTCGAACCGAGCCATCCCGCATGGCCGCTCGAAGCGCACTATCTCGCCCTCGGGCTGATCAATCTGACGCTCGCGCTCTCGCCGCGGCGCATCGTGCTTGGCGGCGGCGTGATGCAGCAGATGCATTTGTTCGATCTGATCCGCGCCGAGTTTGCGCGCCTCATGAACGGCTATATCCGGCGGCGCGAGGTGACCGAGCAGCTCGAAAACTATATCGTGCCGCCGGCCCTCCAAGGGCGCGCGGGAGTTTTGGGTTCGCTCGTGCTGGCCGAACAGGCGCTGGCCTCTGCCCAACCGGCATGAACCTGTTTGGCTTTCCCTTCGTCTTTATTTCTGGATAACGATTGTGCCTGTCAATTGGTGCTACTACGCCTGGCTGGTTTTCCTGGCGATCTGGCTGATCGCGGCGGGGAAAACCAAACCGGCTCTGCGCGCCGAATCGGAGTATTCCCGCCTGGGCGTCAGGCTGATGCTAGTCCTTTCTTACGTGCTGCTGTTCGTGCCCTGGTATCGTGTCGGCGGCATCCTGACCGAACGCTTCGTGCCGTTTGGCGGCTGGCATAGTTACGCGGGTTTCGGCCTGACGCTTGCCGGCATCGCACTCGCCTGCTGGGCGCGTTTTTATCTCGGCGGAAATTGGAGCGGCCGCGTGACCGTAAAGCAGAACCATGAATTAATCCGCACCGGGCCTTACGCGATCGTCCGCCATCCGATCTACACCGGCATTCTGCTCGCGCTTCTTGGCACCGCGCTCGCAGTCGGAGAAATGCGCGGCCTTCTCGCGGTGATCGTTGCCGCGGCTGCCCTGAAGCTCAAATCGCGCATCGAGGAAGGATTCATGCAAGCAGAATTCCCCGCCGAGTATCCGCGCTATATGCGCGAGGTGAAGGGCATCGTGCCGCTGCTCTGGTAGGTGGCGGCCAGCTTTCTTTCGCGTGCTACACTCAGTTGTGCGGACGCGGATTTTAGGGGTGATCCCGGCCCGTTTTGCCTCCTCCCGATTTCCAGGAAAAGCGCTGGCGCTGCTCGCCGGCAAGCCGATGCTACAGCACGTCTACGAGCGTGCGCAGCTTTCGCGCTATCTGACCGACGTGCTGGTCGCGACCGATGACGAGCGTATCGCCGCCGCCGCCAGAGCTTTCGGCGGCATCGTGCGCATGACGAGCTCCGATCACGTTTCCGGAACCGATCGCGTAGCCGAAATCGCCTCCTCGGAAAACGCCGCGCTTTACGTGAACATTCAGGGCGACGAGCCGCTGATCGATCCCGAGGCGATTGACGCCGCCATCCTCGCCGCGCACGGAGACGAATCGGTCTCCATGGGGACATTGAAGAAGGAAATCGCCGATCCCACCGACATTCTGAACACGAACGTGGTGAAGGTCGTCACCAATCTGCTCGGCGACGCGATCTATTTTTCGCGCTGCCCGATTCCCCACGAGCGCGAAGGCGCGAGCGGCCTGCCGCTGTTCTACAAACACGTTGGCCTCTATGTCTACCGGCGCGAGTTTCTACTGAGCTATCCCGATCTGACAGTCGGTCCGCTCGAGCAGGCCGAGCGCCTGGAGCAGTTGCGCGCGCTCGAAAACGGATATCGCATCCGCGTCGTCGAGACCGAATACGAATCATTAGGAGTAGATACGCCGGAGGACTTACAACGCGTGAACGAGTTATTCGGAGTGGTTGCCGGAAAAAATGGCTAAGTACATCTTTATCACCGGAGGCGTTGTTTCGTCGCTGGGGAAGGGAATCGCGGCGGCTTCGATCGGCTGCTTGCTCGAAAGCCGCGGTTTGCGCGTCACGCTGCAAAAATTCGATCCTTATTTAAATGTCGATCCTGGTACGCTGAGCCCGTTCCAGCACGGCGAAGTGTTCGTCACCGACGACGGCGCCGAAACCGATCTGGACCTGGGCCACTACGAGCGCTTCACCCATGCGCATCTGACTCAAAGCAACAATCTGACCTCCGGGCGCATTTACGAAAGCATCATTGCGCGAGAGCGCCGCGGCGACTATCTCGGCAAAACCGTCCAGGTTATTCCGCACGTTACTAACGAGATCAAATCGGCGTGCAGGAAAGTGGCGGCCGATGTGGATATCGCGATCATCGAAATCGGTGGCACCGTAGGCGACATCGAATCGCTGCCGTTTGTCGAGGCCATCCGCCAGATGCGCCACGAAGAAGGCCGCGAAAACACCATGTTCATCCACCTCACGCTGGTGCCCTGGATCGCCGCCGCGCAGGAGCTGAAGACCAAACCCACCCAGCACAGCGTGAAGGAACTGCGCGCCATCGGCATTCAGCCCGACATGCTGCTGTGCCGCTCGGAGAAGGAACTTCCTCGGGAGGTCAAAGAAAAAGTCGCACTCTTCTGCGACGTCGACGTGAGCAGCGTCGTAACCGCCAAAGATGTTCCCTCGGTCTACGAAGTGCCGCTGGTTTTCGCCGAGCAAGCCGTCGACGAGAGCATTTTGAAGCTGCTGCATATGCAGGCCGGGCCGCGCAATCTTTCGCGCTGGATCGAAATGCTCAACCGCATGCAGAACCCGGAACGCGAGGTCACCATCGGGTTGGTGGGCAAATACGTAGAGTACGAGGATTCTTATAAAAGTCTGAAGGAATCGCTGCTGCACGCCGGCATCGCCCACAGCGCGCGGGTGAACATTGAATGGATCGATGCCGAACGTCTGCAATGGCCCGATTGCGACGCTTATCTGAGCCGCTTCGACGGAATCCTGGTTCCGGGCGGATTCGGCAAGCGTGGCATCGACGGCATGCTGCACGCCATCCGCTTCGCGCGCGAAAAACGCGTGCCGTATTTCGGCATCTGTCTCGGCATGCAAACCATGGTCATCGAGTTTGCACGCAACGTTTGCGGTCTGGCCGGCGCCGATTCCACCGAATTCAACCAGACCACGCCGCATCGCGTCATCTATAAGCTGCGCGAGCTGAAGGGCGTCGATGAGCTGGGCGGCACCATGCGTCTGGGCGCTTATACCTGCCAATTGGCCGAGGGTAGCTTCGCCGAGCGCGCCTACGGCGTTACCGA
>JBOGMI010001156.1:0-1824 GCA_050746645.1 Bryobacteraceae bacterium
TTGCCTGCGACTTGGGCTAACTCCTGTTCTGAAGCCTGCTTCACACGCTCCAAGCTGCCAAAGGCGCGCAATAACTTCTCCACCGTTTTCTTCCCGATCCCGGGCACGCCGTGCAGTTCCGAGGTGAGGCGCTGGGCATTGCGGCGCGTGCGATGGAACGTAACCGCGAAGCGGTGCGCTTCATCGCGGATGCTTTGGACTAAATGCAGGAGGGGAGAAAATTTGTCCAGAATGATCGGCTCGTCTTCCTGGCCATAGATGTAAATCCATTCCTCTCGCTTGGCGATGGAGGCGAGCGGCTGATCGGTGATGCCGAGCGTTTCCAGAGCGGCGGCGGCGGCGTGCAATTGGCCGAGGCCGCCGTCCACCAACACCAGGCTGGGAAACGGGCGTTTTTCGTCGCGAAGCTTGCCGTAGCGGCGGGTAATCACTTCGCTCATAGAGGCGAAATCGTCGTTGCCGGCGACGGTCCGGATGATGAATTTGCGGTAATCCGCTTTCTTCATCCTGCCGTCTTCCCAAACCACCATGCTGGCGACTTTGTCCGTGCCCTGAATGTGCGAGATATCGAAACACTCGATGCGGCGCGGCGGCTCGGGCAGGTTTAAAGCCTCCTGCAGAGATCCCTGAATTGCCTTGGAGGAGGGTTTCATCACACGAAAGCGCTGATCGAAGCTGTGTTTGGCGTTGGTCTCGACCAGCGAAAGCAAGGCTTTCTTGGCGCCCCGCTGCGGCGTGGCGATCTCGACTCGTTTGCCGCGAAGGTCGGAAAGAAATTCTTCCAGCTCTTCGCGCTGCTCGAAATCGGACGGGACGTGAATGCGCCCGGGAATGTGCTGGTGATTGAGATAGACCTGCTTCAACAGAGCTTCGAAAAATTCCGATGGCTCGAATTCGAGCTGTTCTTCCCAGAAGAATTCGCGGCGGTCGACGATTTTGCCGCTTCGCAGATGGAACAGATTGACGGCAACCAGCGGCGGCTCCGCGTAGAAGGCGAAGATATCCACGTCCTCGCCTTCGGCAGAGGCCATCTTTTGCTTCTGTTCCATTTCGCGCACGGTGGTCATGAGGTTGCGCAGGCTGGCCGCTTCTTCGAAGCGCATTTCGGCAGAGGCGGCATGCATGCGCGCCTGGAGCAGGCTTATTAGATCGTGGTGGCGGCCTTCCAGGAACAGGCGCACGTCATGCACCGCCGCGCGATAAGCCTCGTCCGTGGTCAGTCCCTCCACACATGGTCCGAGACAGCGGTGAATGTGGAACTGCAAGCACGGGTGGGCATGGCGGCGGTTGAAGTCGATCTTGCAGGAAGGCACTAGAAAATGACGGTGGATGAAATGAACCAGCCGGTAAGCGAGATTCGCCGGAAAGAACGGGCCGTAATAAGTTGCTCCGTCCTTCAATCTGCGGCGGGTAACATAGACGCGCGGATACTTTTCGTTCGTTAGTTTGACGTAAGGATAGGTCTTGTCGTCGCGCAGCAGAACGTTGAAGCGCGGTTTGTACTGCTTGATTAAGTTATTTTCGAGTGCGAGAGCTTCTTTGTTGTTATCGACCTGGATGAAGCGGACATCGTGAGCCTCGGAAATGAGCGTTCCGGTTTTGGCTTCTGCGAGCCGATCTTCATTGAAGTAGCTGCGCACACGGCTGCGGAGATTATTGGCCTTGCCGACATAGAGGACAGTCCCCTGGGCGTCTTCGTAGAGATAGACCCCGGGGCGCACGGGAAGCTGTGCCACTCTCTCTTTCAACCGGGTCTTCGGGTCGTCCATTTTCAACGGCTTATAATTCAAATTGTGGCACGCGGTACGTTTCTTGCCTTTATCC
>JBOGMI010001157.1:0-9271 GCA_050746645.1 Bryobacteraceae bacterium
GTTCTGTTCAGCACCTCGAATCCGGCGATCTGGGGTCCGTGGCGCACAGAATCTGAAATTGTGGTGGCCCCCGACGGCATGCGGAATCTTCCGGTCTCCCGGGTCGTGGCTGCGCTGGAACGTTTGCGCATTCTGGAAGAGGCCCACGCGTGAAAGAGCTGTCGCGGCTGCTCCGCTACGCGCGCCCTTACGTTCCGGCGCTGCTGATTTCCATCGTCCTCATGGCGGTGGTCGGGCTGTCGCAGGCGCTGCTGGTAAAAATCATCCCGCTGGTTACCGAACGCGTGCTGAAACCGCAGACGCCCGATGCGCCGGCAGTTCTCTACACCATTCCGCACACCGGAATCCAGTTGTATCTCCACACCCTGGTTCCGTTCGCGCACAACGTCTGGACCATGGTCGCTTTCGTGATCCTGTTCTGTTTTGTCGCCAAGGGCCTGTGCGGTTACCTCGGTAATTACCTGGTCAACTGGGCCGGCATTAGCGCCATCCTCGATCTGCGCCAGGAGGTCTTCGACCGCGTGCTGCATCAGGATTCACACTTTTTCGAGAATCAGACCACCGGCCGCATCATGTCCTCCATCATGATCGATATCGACAAGATCCAGGTGTCGATTTCCACCATGCTGGCCGACTGGCTGCGGCAGATGTTCACCGCTCTTTGCCTGCTGCTGGTTCTGATTACGCTCAATTGGCGCTTATCCCTGATCAGTCTGCTGATGTTTCCGCTGGTGGCGGTCCTCACCATGAGGCTGGGCGGGCGGATCCGGCGCACCACGCGGCACGCGCAGGACATGCAGGCCGGGCTCATGCAGATTTTGCAGGAGACCCTCAGCGGGCATCAGGTGGTCAAGAGCTTCGGCGCCGAAGATTATGAGTCGAAGCGTTTCCGGCTTGCCTCCCAGCGCCTGAAATCCAGCACGCTGCGCTACGTTGCGCAGCAGGCGCTGGCTTCGCCGATTATCGAGCTGCTGGGCGCTGCGAGCATCATTCTGCTGCTCTGGCTGGCCCGCAACCAGGCGAAGGCGGAAGCCATGACGCCCGCTATTTTTACCGAATTCATCGTGGCCCTGGTGATGCTCTATCAGCCCATCAAAAGGCTGACCAACATCCACAACGTCTTTCAGCAGGGCATCGGGGCGGCGCTCAAGGTCTTCGAATATCTGGACCGCCAGCAGGGCGTGCGGGAGAGCCCCAACGCCGTGCGGCTTCCCAAATTCGAAGAAGCTATCGTGTTTGAGAACGTGAACTTCCACTACCCCGCGGCTCCCGGACAAATCGTACTCGAGGGCATCGATCTGAAAGTGGGCGTGTGCGCGGTGGTGGCGCTGGTTGGTCCGAGTGGGGCAGGAAAGACCACGCTGGCGAATCTGGTGCCGCGATTCTACGATGTGACCGGCGGCTCAGTACGGATCGACGGGCGCGATGTGCGCGAGATCAAGCTCGGCAGTCTGCGGGAAAACATCAGCATCGTTGCGCAGGATACGTTTTTGTTCAACGATACGGTTTTCGACAACATCGCCTATGGCCGCCCGGACGCGAAGGAAGAAGAGGTCTACGCGGCTGCGGAAACAGCGCTCGCCGACGAGTTCATTCGCAGGCTGCCCGACGGTTATCGAACGCCCATCGGCGAGCGCGGGCTGAAGCTCAGCGGAGGACAGCGGCAGCGCCTCGCGATTGCGCGTGCCTTGCTTAAGGACGCGCCGATATTGATTTTGGACGAAGCGACCTCTCAACTCGACACCGAATCCGAGCGGCTGGTGCAGAAGGCTTTGACGGCGCTCATGAAGCGCCGGACGGTGCTTGTGATTGCGCACCGGTTGTCGACCATCCGGCAGGCGGATAAGATTGTAGTTCTCGACCGAGGCAGAATCGTCGAGGCCGGCACTCATGAACAGCTTGTCGCATCCACGGGAGCCTATCGCAGGCTCCACGAACTGCAGCACCTCGAACCGAATGCGATCCCAGGATAATAACCCAGCCGAGCGGGGAGAAGCTCCGAGCGAGCTCAAGCCCGCGCTCCAGATCCGCAGCATGACCGGCTATGCACTGGTGCGCAGCGCCACCAGCGCCGGCGAGCTGACGGTCAGCCTTCGCAGCGTCAATCACCGCGGGCTCGATCTGCATTTTCATCAATCCCCCGAACTGGCGGTCCATGAGAACGCGATCCGCGCGATTTTGAAGCGCCACATCGCGCGCGGGCATGTCGAAGTGCGGCTTTCGCTGGCTCGCAAAGAGTCGGAAGCCGCCAGTTACAATCGCGCTCTGCTGGCGAGATATGTCAGCCTGTTTCGCGAGGCTGTGCAGGAATTCCAGTTGGAAACGCAGCCCGATGTGAATGCTTTATTCGGTCTGCCGGGCGTGCTGGAGGCGGCGAGCGAATCCGAGTCTCCCGGCAATGCCTTCGAAGGCGAACTGCTGGGCGCAGTGGTCGCCTGCGCGAGCGAGCTGAACGCTCATCGCGAACGCGAAGGCGGCGAACTCTGCGCCGGCATTGAGCGTGAACTGAGCGGCATCGAAGAAGATACTCGCCAGGTTGTGGACATCCGGCGCGAGGCGCTGGCGCATTTTCACCAGCGCCTGCAAGAGCGGCTGAAGGAACTGATCGGCTCCACAATTGCCGAGGGACGCCTGGCCGAAGAAGCCGCCTTGCTGGCCGACCGCTCCGATGTGCAGGAGGAACTGACGCGGCTGGAGGTGCACACGGGGGAGGTGCGGCGAATTCTTGCAAGCGGCGGCGAAAGGGGCAAGCGGCTCGATTTTTTGTTACAGGAGATGAACCGGGAAACCAATACCATGCTTTCGAAGACATCCGGCATCGGCGAGGCGGGGCTTACGATCACGCGCCTCGGCCTGGCCCTGAAAGCTAAAATCGAAAAAATCCGTGAACAGGCGCTGAATCTTGAGTAGCCGTGCATGACTACTGTGTTTATTGTTTCGGCGCCGTCCGGCTCGGGTAAATCGACGCTGATTTCGCATCTTACGGCGCACGAGGCGGGAGTGCGCTTCTCGGTCTCTTACACCACCCGGAAGCCGCGGGAAAAAGAGAAACCCGGCGAGAGCTACAACTATATCGCCCGGGAGGACTTTCTCGAACGCATCCGCCGCGGCGAATTTCTCGAACACGCCGAGGTCTTCGGCAATTACTACGGCACTCACCGCAGTGTCCTCGACCAAGCGCGCAGCGAGAGCAAGGATCTCATCCTCGACATCGATGTCCAGGGTGCGCGACAATTAAGGAAGAGCATTCCGGAGGCGGTCACGATTTTCATCCTGGCGCCTTCGCGGGACATTTTGGAGCAGCGGCTGCGTGCCCGGTCCGCCGATTCGGAAGAAGTCATCCAGCGGCGCTTGCACGATGCGGCCGAGGAGATTCGCAATTACCGGAAATACGATTACGTGTTGATCAATCACCAGGTACACGAATCGGTGGCCGCGCTTGCCGCGATCATCCGCGCCGAACGCGTGCGCCGCATCCGCATGGAAGACAAAATTCAACCAATTCTGAAAAGCTTCGAACAGAACCCCGAGCGTTAGCGAGGGGGCCAAACTACTATGCCAGACAAACCCCGAAACCAGATGTATTGCATTCCCGACGACGCGGATCACAGCACCTACCGCTTCATCATCGTCGCGGCCAAACGCGCGCGCCAGTTGCAGAACGGGCAGCGCAGTGTGTTGCCGGCCACCAACCGCAAGCCCACCGTGCTCGCCATGGAAGAAACGCGGCGCGGCCTGGTGCCCTACGAAGACCTCAGCCAGCAAGAAGAACAGCCGGCCAAATAATTTCTGCTATGCGCGTCCTCGTCGGCGTAGGCGGAGGCATCGCAGCGTACAAATCGGCGGAATTGGTGCGCGCGCTCGGGCAGCGCGGCCATGCTGTCCAGGTGGTCATGACGCGCGCTGCCCAGGAGTTTGTCCGCCCGCTCACCTTTGCGGCGCTCAGCAGCCGCAAAGTGCTGACGGACCTGTTTGCCGAATCGGAGGCGATCGAGCATATCGCCGTGGCCCGCGAGAACGAACTTCTCGCCGTCGCTCCTGCAACCGCGGATCTACTGGCCAAATTCGCTTGCGGCCTGGCCGATGATTTTCTCTCTACGCTCTACCTTGCCTTCACCGGCCCGGTGCTGCTCGCGCCGGCCATGAATAGCGCCATGTGGGAGCATCCCGCTACGCGCGCCAACGTCGAAACGCTGCGGCGCCGCGGCTGCGTAATCATGCCGCCCGGCGACGGTTCGCTCGCCTGCGGCACGGTGGGCCCGGGACGCCTTCCCGATGCTTTGCAAATCGCGAACGAAATAGAAACTCTGCTAGCGAGGAAAAAGGATTTTGCCGGCGAATCGGTGCTGGTCACGGCCGGCCCGACGCAGGAACCGATCGATCCGGTGCGCTATATCGGCAACCGGTCCAGCGGCAAAATGGGCTACGCGCTCGCCGAGCGTGCGGCGTGGCGCGGCGCCCGCGTGGTGCTGATTTCCGGCCCCGTGCAGATCCCGGCGCCGCCAAACGTCACGCTCGTTCCGGTACGTACCGCCTGCCAGATGCGTGAGGCCGTCCTGGCGCACTTGGATGAAGCGACCGTCGTTATCAAGGCCGCCGCCGTGGCGGATTATTACCTGGCCAGCCCGGCGGCGCAAAAGCTCAAGAAGAAGGCCGCGCGCCTCTCGCTCGAACTCGATCCGACGCCCGATATTCTGGCTGAAATCGGCGCGCGCAAAGGCGGCCGTTTCCTCATCGGTTTTGCCGCCGAAACGGAGAACCTGCTGGGCGAAGCGCGGCGTAAAATGGCCGCCAAAAACTGCGACGTGCTCGTGGCCAACCTGGTAAACCGTGACGGGGTCGGGTTTGAATCCGACGACAACGAAGTCGAGATCTTGAGCGCCTCCGGAAAAACCGTACACGCGGGGCCGGCGAGCAAGCTGGAGATCGCGGATCGTATCCTGGATCAAGTTCACGCATCATGACGCAAACCGAACTCCGCGCCTATCTCGAGTTCTATCGCGACCTCGGCTTCGATTCGATTTATGTCTCTGAACCAAGTCTGCCGGCTGACGGACCACACAAAACGATGGTCCGTCCCACCGAGGCTGACGGACCACAAGAAGCGATGATCCGTCCCGCTGATACCCTCGAATCCATCCGCGCCGATCTGGGCGATTGCCGGCGTTGCGGTCTGTGCGAAGGCCGCAAGAACATCGTATTCGGCTCCGGCAACCCGCGTTCGCCTCTGGTTTTCGTCGGCGAAGGTCCGGGGGCCGACGAAGACGAGCAGGGCCTGCCTTTTGTCGGCCGCGCCGGACAACTCCTCACACAAATGATCGACAACACCGCGGCCAAAGAAGGCATTCCTATCCGCCGCAGCGATGTGTATATCTGTAACGTGGTCAAATGCCGTCCTCCGGACAACCGGACTCCGCTCCCCGATGAGATGCAGATTTGCGCCGAGTTCTTATATCGCCAGATCGATGCGATTCAGCCTAAGGCGATTTGCGTGCTCGGCGCAACCGCAATGAAAGCCCTGTTAAGTGTGAAGGAAGGCATCACCAAAACGCGCGGGAAATGGCATAAGTGGCGCGGGATTCCCGTGATGGTAACTTACCATCCTTCTTACCTCCTGCGTCAATACAATCAAACCGCCCGCCGCGAAGCCTGGGAAGACTTGAAAACCCTGCTGCACTACGTCTACGATTGATGCCGGGCCTTTTCATTACACTGGAAGGCACCGAAGGCAGCGGCAAGACCACTCAGATGCGCTTGCTGGTCGATCGGCTCCGCGCCGGGGGAAACGTTGTGACCGAAAACCGGGAGCCTGGCGCCACGCGCATCGGCTCGATGATTCGCGGCATTCTGCTCGATCCGGAGTACCGCGAAATGGCGCCCATGACCGAGCTGCTGCTGATGTTCGCCTCGCGCGTGCAGGCGGCGGAGGAAATCGTCCTGCCGGGGCTCGAGCGCGGCGAAATCGTGGTCAGCGACCGCTTCACCGATTCGACACTCGCCTACCAAGGCGCCGCCCGCGGCCTGGGTTTTCAAACTGTTCTCGAATTGCACCGGCTGGCGCTCGGCTCGCTTCGCCCCGATATTACGATTTGCCTGGCGGTCGATGTTGCCGAAGGATTGGCGCGCGCCCGCCACCGCAACCAATCCCGCGAAGGGCAGAGCGAAGCCCGCATCGACGAACAGCCGCTTGCCTTTCACGAACGCGTCCGCGAAGGCTACAACCGCATCGCCGCTCTCGAACCCGCCCGCTTTCGCATCGTGGACGCTTCCGGCTCTCCGCCCGCTGTCGCCGAGCGCATCTGGCCCGCAATCGCCCCGCTTCTTTAACCCCAAGTTCGTCAGGGTCGCGACTGAAGACCGCCCCTAGCCAGGTAAGTCCCCTCCCTCACGGTCGGGGTTCTGACTTGGTCGCTGACGCTCGCGACTCGGTTTCGGGATTCAACGCTGGGGGAGTTAATCGAGCGGGCGGACCCAAATGTTACGGAAGCTGATGGGCTTGCTCGGATCGCCGTGCGCCTGCAGCTTGATGGGAGCCATATGGAACGCCTTGTAGTACGGCTTGCCGATATACAACGTCTGGCCCTTCAATTGGAAGTGATTCTCTACCAGTACGCCGTTGAAGAAGACCGTCGCGTAGGCCGGCGTTTTCAGCGAGCCGTCGGAGTTGAACCGGGGCGCCATCCAGATCACGTTGTAGACGTTCCACTCGCCGGGCGGGCGGGTTGGGTTTTCCAGCGGAATGGCCTGCTTGTAGAGACTGCCTGCCATACCGTTCACGTAGGTCTTATTGTGGTAAGAATCGAGCACCTGTAGCTCATAGCCGGCATCTCCGCGTCCGGTGGACGCCAGAAAGACGCCGCTGTTGCCGCGCGCCTGACCGGAGCCGGCGATGTCCTTGGGGACTCTCCATTCGATGTGAAGCTGATAATCCTCGAATTTGCGTTTGGTTTCGATGCTGCCGGCTTTCTTATTCACGGTCACGATGCCGTGGGCAACGATCCATTTGGCGGGCGAGGTGCCATCCTTAGCCGAGACCCACTGATTCAGATTCTTGCCGCTGAACAGCACGATGGCATCGGAGGGCGGCGCCCCGCAAGTGCGGCCGGGCGTCACGACTTGGGGAACCGGCTGCCAGACTTCGGTGGCTTCGGGCTTCATTTTGGCCGTCTGCGCGGAAAGCATAACGGCCGCAGCCATCGAAATGGCCAAGGCGAGGAACTTCGAAGGTTGAATAAGCATCACTTCATGAGAATACACTCAATCGAGCGGGCTTCCGGGCAGCAGGCCCGCACGTGGCTTCCCATCTCCAATCAGGACTGGTGTTCGGGGTGGGTACAGGCCCCGGGGAACGACTTATTGTACCGGTCTCCCTCGTACTTCAACTCCTCGTCCAGTCCGATCCTGGACGTATAGTAACCGAAGATAGTCAAACTCTTGATCAGCGTAAAAGCTTTCACGCCCGGCTCGTCTGCCGGCTTCGAATTTGCCGCCGCCAATGGTTCCAGCAAGGCTTTCTGCTGCGCCTCGGTAAGGCTGACAAAGGATTTGTTATGAAGTGAGAGGCTGCGGCCGTCAAACCACGCCAGTGCCTGAAGAATCTCTTCCTGATTTTCGGGCGTTTCCTCGTTGTAGCGCAGATCGAGATAGCGATTGACCAGCGCGGCTTTAGCTCCCGGCGTATCCGTGGCCGGAATAATCAGCTCGGTCAGAGTAATCAGGGTTTCATTCTGGTGCGTGTCAAAGAATTGAGGTTTCCAGTTCGCCGCGGATTGCGGATCGGCGCCCGGCATATCCATGTCAGGCGCGGCTGCGGCAACCGCTTTCGCCTGTCCGAGAATCGGCAAAGCCGTCAGCCCGCCGACACCCATCGCAAGGGTCTTTAGGGCATCGCGCCGGCCCTGATTCGTTTCATCTTCCGGATGTTTTCTCATGGCTTATGCTCCTAAGCGAGATCTCCCTTTCGCATCTGTTCGGCAATGTAGTCCGCCGTCCGCATGGAAAGCGCCAGAATGGTCAAGGTTGGATTCTTCTCCGTCGAGTTTAGGAAACACGATGCATCGGCAACAAACAGGTTCTTGATGTCGTGCGATTGATTGAACTTGGTCAAGTACGAAGTCTTCGGATCGTTTCCCATTCGCGCCGTTCCCGCTGAATGGATGCTCCATCCCGGCGGTAATGGCGTGGTCCGTTCACTGATAATTTCGATTCCCGCCTTTTTGAACATCTCGTGCTGGGTATCAACGGCGTCCCGGGCCATAGCCAGTTCATTCGGACCCCATTCGATTTCAAACTTGAGGACGGGAATGCCCCAGGCATCGCGAACGACAGGGTCGATTTCCACATGGTTTTCGGCGCGTGGAATGATCTCGCCGAAAGACCCGATACTCATCACGGTGGCATAGTACTTCTTGATATCGTCCTTGAAGCTGGCCCCGAATCCCGGAATCTTATTGGCAAATCCGGGAAATTCGCTGCTGCCGCCGCCGCCCTCAAATCCGTATCCGCGCACAAAGTCTTTGCGCTTTTCCTTCAGGTTGCGGAATTTTGGAATATAGATGCCTCCGCCTTCCGGGTGAGCATCGCCGCCGCGGTTGGTGTTTCCCTTGAGTTTGGGAATCAATCCCGTGATGTCGCCGGCCATGATCTGCTCACAGAAATACCTGCCCAGTACGCCGCTGGAATTGCCCAGGCCGTTCGGGTACTCGTCATTCTTGGAGTTCAACAGGATGCGGGCGGTATCGAGCGTCCCGGCGCCCATCACAATCACTTTGCCGTAGACTTCTTCAACCTGGTGCGTGATGCGGTCGATGAACACAACGCTTTTCGCCCGGTTCTCCTTGTCGGTGGTTACCTTCCAGACCACCGCATTGGTGCGCGTGGTGAGGTTGCCGGTTTTCTGGGCGGTGGGCAGTAGCACTCCCACGGAACTGAAGGACGCCGCCACATTGCAAACGCGCCCGCAGTGACCGCAGTAATGGCAAGGCAAGCGGTTATGGAATCCCGGCTTGGTGACTGTTGCCGAACGCCCCTGGATCACATGCCGGCCGGCGAATTTTTCCTGGATCTGCCCGCGGAAGATGGACTCCGCGCAAGTCAAAGGAACCGGCGGAAGAAAATGGCTATCCGGGTTATTCTGCAGGTGGTCGTCGTGCCCGCATACGCCGATCCAGTTCTCGACCTTGCTGTAATAAGGCTCGACGTCTTCGTAGGAAATGGGCCAGTCCGTCCCTACGCCGTCGTGGCTGGCAGCCTTAAAATCCCGAGGACTGAA
>JBOGMI010001158.1:0-1908 GCA_050746645.1 Bryobacteraceae bacterium
GGCATCTTAAGAATGAAAGGAATATAGGGTTGCCACTTTTGTCCGGTATCGCGCTTCATCTCCAACCGTGCGGCCGGGGGCAGAACCGACGCCGCAAGACCGTTCAACCAGAGTCCTGGACGGTACGGGTGATCGGCGGAAACCAGGATTGTCGAACCATCCCAGTCTCCGGTCTGCTCCAGGACCTTGCGAATTTGGCCGAGCCGGCGATCCGCAAGCTCCAGGTTATCGATGTAGTCCAGCCGGGCATCGGTGCTGAACGACTGTGTCCGCGTATTCCAGATTCCAGGCGGATGCGGAATGGGCAAGTGCAACAGCACAAAATTCAGCTTGGGGTTCCGCAGCATCTGAATGCCCTGCTCCATGACGCCCTTATTTCTGATGATGTGCAGCTCACGGAAATACTTCGCCTCATGCGGCATGCTCGCGATGTAACCGAAGCGACGCGCCAAGGGGAGCGATCTCGCCTGCCAATTTGCCAAGTAAGCCGCCTTTTCGAGAAACGGCTGCGAGCGGAGCAGTTGTTGCGGGATCAAGGCGATCGATGCTCCCACAGTGCTCGCGCATGCGCTCAAATCGCTGCCGAAATACCGGCAATAGGGGTGATACCAGCCGCTCACCGCGGTGTTGAAGCCCAAAGCCCTTGCTCGCCGAAAAATATTCTGTTGCGCGGGGAGGCTGGCCCATTGCGAGCACCCACTGAACTTTACGTGAACCGGGTGAGCGTACAGGTTTACATCCTCATCGGCCGGAATCGTTTTCGCAAAAAGGAGCGACAGCACCGCGGAAAGCGTATTGTGCGCCGGAGATTTGACGCGATCTCCGAATATAGACGTGCGGCGCAGGGCGTCGAACTGAGGAAGCTGGATTCTTGCGGGGCGGTCATCGAAAGCAAGCCTACGATCCAGTTCATCGAAGATGATCCAGATCACACGATGGTGAGGGGCGGCAGTAGTTACGGGCAGCGGGCCGACGATATGCGGAGTGTATCTCGCGGAACTGGGGTGAGAATAGAGCACGATCCCCTCCGCGGCAAACACAAAAAACAAGGGCGACAGAACCAGAAAAAAAGTTCGCAAGCCGTGTAAGGCGCGTTTGCGCCAAAGAATAATTAGAAAGAGAATTACCGCCGCTAAAACCAGTCGGATCTCCAAAATAGATCGGTTCCGGATGACGCCCTGAAACAAGCTGTTGAAAACGGTCTGGCACTGATAAAGAGCGAAGAGGCAAGCGAGAACGAGAACCGCGCTGGAGGAAAATTTCAGTGCCCGCGAACCGCTCCGGCGGAGCAGGAGGAGCAGGAAAACAATCGCTGCCAAAACCACCACATCCAGCAGCAGCGCCAGGAAAAAAAGCGCGTCCGGGGGCGCCGCTAACACGTATTGCAAGCGCCGATCGCTGGCGACGTGCAAAATCTCGCTCCACATATAAAGGAAGCAAAAATTTGCAATGGACAGCGCGAGTGCGGCTCGTTTCAGGAGGTCCGTTCTGCCGGTTGGTGGCGGCGCACCGGACAAAGCCGAGCCGGATTGATCCGACCCGGTGGCAGCCTTGTCTCGGGCGGCTCTTGGATCAAGGGAAGACATGGAGTCCTAGTATAGTTGCGGGTTCGCCAGTGGCCATCTATCGACAAACCTTTTCTTCGCTTGCGGCTGCGTGGACGTTCAGCCACTGAACCGCCTGCGCGGGCGTGCGGATCTTGCCTTGCAGAGCGGCTAGCAGCAAATTGGCGCTGAGCACGCTGTTGAATTCGCGATGATATTCGACGCCGGTCTTCTGGCCGGGAAGTTTGAGGAAGGGATGATCGGATGAGACCAGAATTGTGGAGCGATTCCAGTCGCCAGTTTGTTCGAGGAGCCTGCGAATGCGCCCGAGGATGTGATCGGCAAGTTCCAAATTGTCAATATA
>JBOGMI010001159.1:0-3269 GCA_050746645.1 Bryobacteraceae bacterium
GCAGCGGCGGACTGCGCGAAGTCGTCGTCCTGGGCGAGGGAAGGATTCGGGTTCGCCTCCAGAAACACGAGTTCGCCCGAGGGGGTCAGGCGCAAATCGACCCGCCCCATGCTTTGAATTTTGAGCAGGCCGTGGACGCGCCGGGCGAAACGGGC
The DNA here is from genome assembly GCA_050746645.1 of Bryobacteraceae bacterium. Classification (GTDB taxonomy): domain Bacteria; phylum Acidobacteriota; class Terriglobia; order Bryobacterales; family Bryobacteraceae; genus Bog-105. The sequence goes on from JBOGMI010001159.1 coordinate 156, forward strand.
AATCTTCTTTTCGAAGCCGTCGGTAAACGGCGCGGCCGGACCGTTCTCGATGCCCCAGTTGGCGCGATAGGCATCGTCCCATTTCGCCTTGAAGGTGGCAAAGCGCGGCTCGCTCTCGGGTATTCTGCCGAAGAAGATCTCTCGCGGCGGGAAAACGGTTACAGGGCGGCCGCCGAGCACACTCACGTACAGCTCCCGCCCTTCGATGTACTCTTCGATCATCGCGTCGCAGGCAAGGCGTTCGTGGATGAAGCGGGAGCGCTCGATGGCCTCCGCTTCGTTGCGGGCAAAGGACGCCTTGGAGATACCGTCGGAGGAATCCTCGCCGAGCGGCTTGACGAAAGCCGGGAACTTGAATCTGCGCAGACGCCGCAGCGGACAGGCGCGTCGCGAGAGCACAAAGCGCGGAACCCGGACGCGGTGATAGACCAAAATTGCCTTCGCCAGGGCTTTGTCCTTGCTTAAAATCAGCGCCTCCGGGCTGGCGCCGGTGTAGCGGACACGCATCAATTCAAGCAGCGCGGGAATGTTTGGCTCCTTGGCCCGGTTGTTGAAAAACGATTCGCAGAGATTGAAGACGACATCGGGAGCAAAGCGCGAAATTTTTTCCACTACCGGAGCAACGCTCTCGTAGACCGGCAGCGTATCCACTTCGTGCCCCAGGCCCCTCAGGCACGTAAGGACGTCGGCTTCGGTGGGACGATCTTCTTTCTCGCGCAGCGTCTTGCAGGTGAACGCTTCGTCGGGATCGGCCGGCCGCGGCAAGTCGAATAAAACCAGAACCTTCATTTCAGACCAGCCGCTTGAACCTTCCTGTGTGCAGATGATTGGTGACCAGCGCGGCAAGGTAGGCCGCAAGATTCATGAGCAGCGCGGCTTGATCTCGCGGCGCCGCAAGCTTCAATTCACTGGTTCGGGTAATTAAACGTCTCACAAGCATGTCCACCACGTATTTGTGTTGTCCGGTCCAGCGCACCACCGCGCTCGACAAACGATGCCGCATGGACTGCATGACCTGCGCAGCGCTCTCTTGGCCATGCTCGCCGCATTCGAAAATGGTTCGCAGATCGGCATCGTAAACATCCGGGAAGTCTTCGGCATAGAGCTTTCGCTTTGCAGCATAATATTTCGCCAGCGTGCGCCGTAAACGGCCGGCATCCCAGATGCGGCGGCCTTGCTTCACAGGAGGCGCCTTCTCGCGGACTTCTTGCAGCAGCGCGTCTACATATTGAAGCTTTTCCAGGGCCTTCCAGCCGCGGTACTGCCGCCGCCACTCCTCCGGCGCCAATGTGAGCCAAACGGCAAAAGTCTCGGCGAAATCTTCATCAGGATGGGCTTGCGCGTACCAGTTCGGAAGGTGCTGGACAAAACTCCTGCTATAGGGACGCGGACGGTAGGTTTCGGGCTCATATTCGAGATCTCGGCTGCCAAAAAATTCCACCCACTCGGCGCGCCGGGAAAATTCGTAGGCATGCTCGTAAGCATGACCGCATTCATGCCTCAGCAATTGCATGCACCAGGCGGGCGTTCCGCCTTCTACCGTCAACATTTGGTGAAGCTCCAACTCTTTCAGACGCGGGTGGGCTAAATAGAAAGGAACGGCGATGAGCGGCGAGCCTTCCGGCGAGAACCACTCGTCGGCCAGGTAGCAGGCGGGCTGCAAACAGAGCCCCCGCTGTTGCAGTTCTTCGGAAAGCTGCGCGACTCGCGGTTCCAGTTCACTGCCTTCAATCTGCACATGGAGATCGCAAATGCGCCATGCCAGCAGTTCGGCATCCGCCAGTGCGGCCCAACTGGATTCTCCGTTCATGCGGCTCTTCTCTTAGAAAACATCGGCCGAGGTTGAATCGCGCTTTAGAGCAGTGCGTCCACACGAATGTGAGCACGGCACGCTAGGAGCGTGCGCCACCATTTGGCCGTGTCGTGAGAGGCTTCGAATATGAGCGGCCGGATTCGGCATCCCAAACAACTCCTGTCGAAAGAAGATTGTCGCGTGGATTCGACGAAAGCTTTCTCACGCTTCCGAGGAGATATACGCAAGAGGATCCGGTGTGCGCCGGCCGGCGGGCGGAGACGCGGAACTTTCTCATGTCTAAAGTTTACGATTTACTGGCGGTAGTACATTTCATTCCACCGCAGTTCTTTCTTAAATTGGGACACAGTGGTGTCGCGGTCGATCAGGAGAAACTCGATACCGGCCATTTCGGCGAAGGCTTCGAGATGTTCGGCGTTCAGCGCCAGGCTGAAGCCGGTATGGTGCGCGCCGCCGGCGTAAATCCAGGCCGTGGCCGCGGTCTTCAAATCCGGCTCGGGCGTCCAGAGTGCGCGAGCCACGGGCAGCTTCGGCAGCGGCTGTTGAGGCGCAATCGCGGTCACGTTGTTGACCACCATGCGAAAGCGATTCCCCACATCAACCAACGACGCGACTACTCCCGGACCGATTTGCGCATCGAAAACCAGGCGCACCGGATCGGACTTGCCGCCGATCGAGAGCGGGTGAATCTCGGCAGAGGGCTTTCCTGCCGCAATCGACGGGCAGACTTCGAGCATGTGCGCGCCCAATACCTGGCCCAGACCGAAATCGTAAGTGTAGTCTTCCATAAAGGAAGTCCCGCCGGGCAGCCCAGCGCTCATCACTTTCATGGAGCGCACCAGCGCGGCGGTTTTCCAATCTCCTTCGGCGCCGAAGCCGTAGCCGTCGGCCATTAATCGCTGAACCGCGATTCCTGGCAATTGCGGAAGCCCGTGCAGGTCTTCGAAAGTGTCCGTGAAGGCTTTGAAGTTGGCGTCGTCGAGGAACGCGCGTAGAGCGATCTCGATGCGCGCTGCATCGAGCAGCGCCTGCCGCTGTTTCCCGCCCGCGCGCAGCGGTTCGGCCAAGGTATAGGCGTCTTCATATTCGGCCACGAGCCGGTTCGTTTCGGCATCGGTCACGTCGCGGAAGCGCGCGGCCAGATCGCCCAGTCCGTAGCCATTGACCGAATAGCCGAGCCGCATTTCGGCTTCCACCTTGTCGCCTTCGGTGACCGCGACGCTGCGCATGTTATCGCCGAAGCGGGCGACTTTCAGATGCTGTGCATCCTGCCAGGCGGCGGCCGCGCGCGACCACGAAGC
>JBOGMI010001160.1:0-7175 GCA_050746645.1 Bryobacteraceae bacterium
TGGTTAAGCAGCGCGCGGTGCTCGGCAGCGGAACCATTTTGAATCGCTCCATGCCGGTCTTCGATCTGGTGCGCGGCACGATTCACCGTGCCACGAACGACCTGCCGCTCGTCATCCCCGAAGAAGCGGTGGTGGTAGCCGGCTCGCGGCAGATCCAATCCGGCGCCGGCCGCGATTGGGGACTCTCGCTGTATACGCCGGTGATTGTGAAGTATCGCGATAGCGCCACCGATGCCAAAATTCAGTTGGAGGATTTGCTGCGAGGATCCGCGACCTAAATGGCCGGACGGGAAAGTCGTTAATTTGACCATGGCTTCGGACCATGGTACAAATAGGCATGCAGGAGATTGCGATTTCCAAATTCAAGGCAACGTGCCTGGCCGTACTGGAAGACGTCCGGCGCACCGGTAAGCCGGTCTTGGTAACCCGCTTCGGGAAACCAGTGGCGGAGATTGTCCCTCCCAAGGCGCCTCAAAAGAACTCCTGGCTCGGATGCATGCGAGGTTCTATGGAGATAACTGGAGATATTGTAGGGCCGGTCGGCGCCTTTGAAGGCTGGAACCCCGAACGCAGATTCGGGCGAAAATGAAGCTTCTCCTAGACACTCATATCTGGGTTTGGGCGGGCGAAAATCCGGAGAAGCTGAATCGGCGAGTTCGGCGCGAACTCGAGAAGCCCGGCAACGAACTGTATCTATCGCCGATTTCCATTTGGGAAGCCCATCACCTTGAGAAGCGTAAACGCATCCGCGCTCGGGAAGGTTTTTCTCGCTGGCTCGATACAGCACTGAAGCTGCTGCCCGTCCGAGAGGCGCCCTTTACATTCGCGGCTGCGGCCGAAGTTTCGCACATTGTACTCCCGCAAGCCGATTTGGGCGACGTGTTGCTGGCTGCGACTGCTTCGGTTTTGGATTTGACCCTGGTCACCTCCGACTCCCAACTGCTCGCCTGCAATTGGCTGAAGACCTTGTCCAACGAATAGCTCGCTACAATCGCAGCATGGCCGCCACGCAGGTCCGGCGCGTGCAAAGCGCGCGCATCGCCGCATTCAAAGAATCCGTCATTCGCGAGATGACGCGGCTGGCACTCCATCACGGCGCCGTCAATCTGGCGCAAGGTTTTCCCGATTTCCCGGCGCCCGCCGCGGTGAAAACAGCCGCCCAAGCCGCTATTGCTCAAGAAAACAATCAGTACTCCATCACCTGGGGCGCCAAACCGTTTCGCGACGCCATCGCCGCCTACTACCGCCGCTTTTACGGAATCTCCATCGATCCGGAACGCGAAATCACCGTCTGCTGCGGCTCGACCGAAGGCATGATCGCTAGCCTGCTTGCGCTCATCGATGCCGGCGATGAAGTGATCGTCTTCGAACCGTTTTACGAAAACTATTGGCCCGATTCGCAGTTAAGCGGCGCCGTCTGCCGATACGTGACGCTTCATCCGCCCGAATGGCGCTTCGACCCAGACGAACTTCGCGCCGCTCTTTCCAACCGGACACGCGCCGTGATCCTGAATTCGCCGAACAATCCCAGCGGCCGCGTCTTTTCTCGAGATGAGATCGCCCTCATCGGCAGCCTATGCATCGACAACGATGCTCTGTTCATTACCGACGAAATCTACGAGCACATCATCTTCGACGGCGAACGCCACGCGCCGCCCATCGCAATGGAAGGGCTGCGCGACCGCTGCATTCTCGTCAATAGCCTGAGCAAAACATTTTCCGTTACCGGCTGGCGTACGGGCTGGGTCCTGGCGCCTCCCGAGCTGACCTCCTCTATCCGGAAAGTACATGATTTTCTGACCGTCGGCGCAGCCACGCCTTTGCAAATGGCCGGCATTACAGCGCTGGAACTGCCCGACAGCTATTTCGCCAAACTCGCGCAAGCGTACACAAGCAAGCGCGATCTGCTTTGGGGCATCCTAACCAAAGCGGGCTTCCGCTGCTTTCTTCCCAAAGGCGCTTACTACATCATGTGCGACATCTCGCAGTTCGGTTTCCCGGACGATGTAGCCTTCTGCCGCCATCTGGTGGAGGAGATCGGCGTCGCAGCGGTCCCCGGCTCCAGCTTTTTCTCCGATCCCGCGGCCGGCTCCCAGCTGGTGCGCTTCTGCTTTGCCAAAAAACGCGAAACCATGGAAAGCGCCGCTGAGCGCCTGCAACAGTTGCAGTAGCCGGGCGGGTCCTGCTCGGGGCTTCTGCCGAGCACATTCCGGGTGTGCCTGCGTGTCTGGAGCACCATATTGGAGTTGAAGCCGGACCGGGTCCAGTGCGGTCCGGCTGGACGCCAAAGGAACACCGCCCCACAAATCCGCTCCGTTCACCAGCCGCTATGCCAGAAATGTTCGGCGAGCCTTAGGTCGTGACCACTCTGGTCCACCTGCGTGTAGTAAAGGGAGTGCCCGTCGGGAGCGAGCGCTATGCCAAACCCGAGGGGGTTATCCAAATTCAACAGAAAACGGGTTGCGTGCGACCGATTATCAAAGAAGTAGAGCGCCTGCTTCCCATAGCGCGCACCTGCGAAGAAGTAGACTCCGTTCGCTGCGGGCGCATAAGCGCGACTTAATACAGAAGATGCAATCAATCTCCTCGATCCTGTTTTTAGATCGAGCTGCCAGAGACGTATCGGCGCCATGCCGCCGCCGTAATAAAGATATTCTCCGTCTGCGGAAGCAACCGGAGCAAACCCACCGCCGTGGGTCATCTGCTTAGGTTGACCTCCCGCGGCAGGGATGCGATAAATCTCGATTTGGCCTGTCCGGTCGCACGAATAGTAAATCCATTTGCCGTCCACCGACCAATAGGGGACGAACCCTGTCTGGGTGCCTAGAGTCAGCCTCCTCGGCTCGCCGCCATTAGCCGATACGACGTAGAGCTCCGGTCTGCCATCCACGCGAGAATCAAAAACAAGGTGGCGGCCATCGGGCGACCAACTCGGGGAACCCGTCACTGGATTCTTCAGCGACGTTATGGGTATTGCGTTGGAGCCGTCGATTTGGCTCATCCAAATTTCTGCGTAACCGCCGCGATTGGAGGCGAAAGCGACGCGTTTGCCGTCGGGGGATATCCGCGGGTTATCACTTCTGCGAGTGGATGTGATGACAGGCATGGCAGGCGGTTGAATCGGCGGTTTGACGTTCTGAAGACCAACTTTCCAAATATTGACTTCATCGAGCTGGTGGACGAAAGCAAGCTGCCCGTTCTTTGAAATGGCAGCAGATCCAACACTGTCGCCGAGACTCTCCAAAGCAATGGGGGCGTCGCTCGAGTCAGCGGCCGCCAACCAGAGATACTGTTTACCCCCGCGATCGGACTCAAACACGATATGGGTGCTGTCAGGAGTCCAGGCGGGGTGTGCACTGAGAACGTTTTGGAATCCGCTCCAGCCGAATTTTCTCGGGCGCTCGCGCAGAGGGGAGCCGGCTCGAAACGGCAGGATCTCTATCGCGCTGACTCCGTTACCTGTATCACGCGTGAAGGCGACCGTCCGGCCATCCGGCGAGAACGCCGGATACATGTCGGCTTGCCCAGGCGGCGGTTCGGTCAGCGGTGTGCTCTTGCCATCGAATACGTTCACTAAGGACAGAGCGTCGCGCTTGCGAGAGGCCAACAGTCCCGCCACTACCAGCCATCTCCCGTCAGGAGACCAGCTAAGCATTTGAATGGCGGGGACAGCGATGGTGTGTAGATCAATTACTTTACGTTCTGGGCCGCCTAGAGCCGGAACGATCCAAACCGCGCCTCCCGGCGTATCGCCGGCCCGGCAAAAAGCGATCCAACGCCCGTCGGGAGACCAGGCCGGGCTGTAGTCCACCATAGGGCTGCTCGTAAGGCGTATCACAGACGGCGAGCCGATCAGCTTGACGTAGATATCGAAATTGTCTTGCTGGCTGCCGTTCCACACAAAAGCTACCTCGCGCCCGTCTGGAGAGAACGTAGGAGAGTACTGGTCGCCGAGCGCGTCTGCAAGCGGAATTACATTGAGATCCCGCGCGACATGCGGTTGGCGGATGAAATGTAATGCAATGGACGCAGCGATCAGGATAGCTGTGAAGGCGCTGGCCAGAGCAACCCAAACCGGCACGCGACGAGAGGCGCGGGCGGGTACCGAAAGATCCGGCAAACTGGAATCGCAGGAGAGCGTCGGAGCGCTTGTCACGCTGGGAACCGAAAAGTCCACCTGAGCGGTTGTTAACCGCTGCGAGATGGCGTTACGGCTCTCGCGCCAGGCGTCCAGTTCAGCGGTGTTAGGCGCATATCGAACTGCCTTTGCCGTGGACGTGCCGGTGTATCGGCAAGCCTTCGGTTCTCTCCCACCGCTGTGCCGTGCGCACCTCGCAGCCGAGGTATGCGCCGATTTCTTTCCAAGACGCCAAGCGCCGGCTACCAGGCTGAAGAGAAATGGAACTCTGCCGAGACTGAGCCATGCCCGTAACGGGGTGAGTCGATTATATCAGTAGTCAGGCTGGGAAATTGCGTTAGGCGTCTTGTTCAAAACTCTCGCGGCGGCGCCGCCACTCCTCCAACTCGCCAGTTAATGCATATACGGAGCAGCCCTTATTATGAAGGAGCCGGTGAATGGGTAAGCCCTCAAGTTTTTCCCAGCGCTGGCAGGTCCGCATCTCGCGACCCAAATAAGACGCGATTTTCCTCCAGGTCTCAATTCGTCGGGATGCCAGCGTAACATTGCGACTTATTTCGCCCATGTCTTAGCTTGTCCAATAAGCTGCGCGCGACAGTAGCGACATTGTGCGTCATGGCCTCGAAGTCGCAGAATGTCGCTCTATTTCGCTGGCCATGTCGTTGTCTACCGGCATAGGATGCGGGCATGTATCGCAGATTCCTTTCCCCTCCACCGCTGCTATCTTCGATGGCAGTTGTTCTGCTGGCCGCGCTCCCGAGCGCGGCCAGCACTCTTTTCACCACTGGGACCACCGATATTGAAGATGGGCCCAGCGCCAGTGTGATCGCCTGGGTGTTTGCGGCGCCATTCACCCTGACCAGCCAAGCCACCATCCAATCGGCCAGCATCTGGGCTGACTTGTTTGACTCGTGGGACGGCACAATGGACTACTACCTGTTCGACAACAATGGGCTTTATCCTGGTTCAACGCCCCTGGCTCAAGGTACCGGCACAGATGTCGTGAAAACTCTGGACACCTGCTATTTTGTCGGCTCAACCTGCGTACTGCCGGTCTATGAGGTCGATTTCGATCTTGCATCACCAGTTACGCTGGACCCTGGAACATACTGGTTTGGCATTCACATGCAAGATAACTTTTCAAGCGGCTCCGAGGCCGCGGTTTGGGCTGCGCTCCCCGGAGATCCCGGCAATAGACTCGATGCCGGGTCGCCGGGCGGTACGTTTGATAATTGGGTTCTGGGCGCGGAGGACAACGCGTTCACCCTCAACGGTTCATTAGGCTCGCCGGTACCAGAGCCAGGATATATGCCGTTATTTCTACTCGCAGCCCTCTGTATTGCTGTAGGCGTTGTCCGGCGCAACCGGAGGGCGAGGTTCACCCCGCTCGCGGCTTCGGCCCCATCCTGCAGCGAGGCCGTGCTGAAGCTCCGAGCGGTCTCAAGCCCTCAGTATCGCGCGGTATGCGGTCTCGTCTTTTTTTTCTGTCTTGTGAGCCTTCCCTCAAAAGCAGACGTCATTTACAGCGACTTTGGCTCGCCGGGCAATCTTTATCTCACCGATAACTTAAGTGCGTGGCCTGTCGGACTCGTCACCCTCGGCAATACAGGCAATCATGAACTCGTGAGCGCAATACAATTCACTATTCCTACCGGCGTCTGGCAGGTGAATCAGGTCGACGTCGCGGTCCGGAACGTTACTGCTCCGGCTGACGCGGTGTTCATCATTGCCGTTGACAACGGCGGCGTTCCGGGGTCGTACTTTTGGAGCCAACCCGTCTCCAATATCCCGGCGGAAGATAGTACGTGCTGCCAGCTCACAACTGTGAATATTTCCTCGGGCTTTCCGATCCTCAATTCCAATACATCGACCACATACTGGCTCATTGTGGGCTCCGGCGCGACGGGCAACTCGGATATTTGGCCGGCGTCGCCGGGAGCTTCCGGAACGTGGGCCGAGATGGAGGACAACGGCGATTGGTTTACCGGGGGCACGACGAATCCGGGGGCATTTGACATCCTCGGCGCCAATCTCGTTGCGCCGCCCACGCCGGCAGTCCCCGAGCCTGCGAATTGGGTTTTGCTCGGCGGCGGCTTCGCACTGCTAGCGCTCGTCAGGCTTCGCGCTAGGCGGAGGCTTGTCCAGTCCGATGCGCACAAGAGTAGCGACATTGTGCAACATGGGCGTCGAAGTCGCGGAAGGCGATTCGCAAAGTGCCGGTACTCGCGCCGGTACTCGTAGAGGAGGGTCGCGGCTCGGCAAAGCTTGAGTGATGACGCACACGGTATATGGGTTTGAAGATTGAATCAGTACCGATCGAAGGCTACGAGGAATACATCCGATTTGCCCGCAGGAGGACGCTTGAGGGAGCTCTTTGCTGCATCAATGAAGACGGAATTCGTCCCCGGCCGTATGCGACCTACTTCGTCGCATCGCGAACGGAAACTGGCGAAATCGTCGGCCTGGGCGAGGTGTATCCCTACTCCGCAATCGGCCTGAGCTTCCGGGATGTGCCGCAAGGCGCGGTTCGAAAACTTCACGAAGCCGCGCGATTTGAGGAGACTGTCCATATGCGGACGCTCTACGTCGAGCCCGCGTACCGAGTACGCACGCGGTATTTCGCGGCGTTGGCAGTGGCGAGCGCGATGCACTTTCACCGGCGAGGTTTCCGGTGGGCGACGGTGGCCACATCGTCCCCACCGCTGCTGATGCTGTACGAAAAATTCGGGGGAGAGACCCTCGGCACTTGCTTAAATACGATTTACTCGGACTTGCCGATTTCCCTTTGTCTGTTTGACCTGCCTGTTTTCATCAGTACACCGATCGCCAGCAGAGTCTTACGAAATGTGAACCTTGCGAATCTTTGTGAGCAGAGCCAAGACGCTGCGCGCCCCGGCCACGTTCAGCAAGATTCAACCGTATCTGAACGAACTGCGTAGCGCGAGCAAGGAGCCGGAATTCTGCAAACACATCGAGGCGGTCGTGATGGCCGCGCCCGATGCTGAAGCAATGCTCGCACGCCGTCGTGAGGCAATCC
>JBOGMI010001161.1:0-2001 GCA_050746645.1 Bryobacteraceae bacterium
GCGAGACGGCATGATCGACGTCGGTTTGGATGGGGCGAAGTTCGGTGGACGGCTGCTGCGGGTTAAGCGAGCGTAACGTACGCATGATGCTGGGAGCGAGAGCGGAAACAGGGAGTTTGCTGCGGACGACTAACTGCGCGCCCGCCGGGCCGGCTTGACTGGCAGGCAGATACATCTGCCAGCCGCCTTGCTTGTCAAGGCTGCTCTGCCGCACGTTCTCCGCCACGCCGACGACTCGGGCTGGCCTGCCATTGACTAAAGCGATTTGGCCGACGGGATCCTCGTGCGGCCAAAGGAAGTGCGCTGCCTTCTGATTGATGACGACAACGTGCTGGCTATTGACACGGTCTCCCCAATTCAATCGGCGGCCTTTGCTCAAACGAATGCCCATCGCTCGGAAGTAGCCTGGCGTGATGATGTACACAAACGCTCCCGGCAGTTCCCCATGACGATACTGCTTTCCCTTTGCTCGGAGGCCCCAACTCCGGTTCCCTTCGAGAGGCAAGTTGTCGGAAATGCCCGCGGCTTCCACGCCGGGGATCGCCTCAACACGCCGCAACATCTCGTGAAAAATGGCGGTTCTCTTGGCGGCATTGTTGCCGTCGTTATAATCCACTTTGATCGCGTCGGCGTGGCTCGGCTGAAAACCAAGATCGACATCCAAGACACGGAGAAAACTATGAAGAAGGAGCCCCGCGCCGACCAGCAGCACGCAGGCGAGGGCGATTTCCGAAACGACGAGAACGGAGCGCAGCCTCTTATGTTGCCTGCCGGCGCTCATGCCGTGGCCTGTGTCTTTAAGTGACGCTTGCACATCTTTTCCGGATAGTTTCAGGCCGGGGAGCAATCCGAACAGAAGAGCGGCGGCTATGGCAGTCAGAATGGTCCACCCGAGGGCTGCTCCATCGACCCGCACGCTGCTCAGCAACGGAAGCGCAAGCGATCCCTGGTGAGCGAGGTAAGTGGTAATTGCATAGGCAATGCCGAGGCCAACGGCGGCTCCCGCCACCGCAAGAACCAGGCTTTCGGTCAGCAGTTGGCGAGTAAGACGCCAGCGTCCGGCGCCGAGCGCGGCACGCATGGCGAATTCCTTGCTGCGGGCTGCTGCGCGCGCGAGCAGAAGGTTCGAGAGATTGACGCACACAATCAGTAGGATGAAAGCGACAGCACACCACAAAACAAGCAGCGGTTTGCGCAGCCTGCCGCTCACATACTGCTTCAGGGCGGTAAGCTTCATCGTGTAGCCGCCCTTGGAGTCCGGGAACTTCACATTAAAGTAAAGTCCTGGTGCGAGAATGCTGGCCTCGGCCTGCGCCTGCTGGAGACTCACGCCAGGTTTCAAGCGGCCGATCAACGTAAAGACATTCCCCCAATCGCGCATTTCGTCCTGGATAGCGGGAACAAACATATCGACCGCCTCGCCGGGCAGGAAAATAGAGCCGAAATCGAAGCTCTTGGGCAGCACACCCACCACCGTCACCGGCTGGTCATTGAGGCCAATGGTTCTGCCGACAATTTTGGGGTCGCCTGCAAATTGGCGCTTCCAGAATGGATACGCGAGCAAGACCGCCGGGCGGCCGTTCTTCTGACATTCTTCCGCTGTAAACAGGCGCCCCATTCGCGGCTGAACACCAAGCGTGCGGAAAAAATTCCCCATCACACTGATTGCGGTAAACGGCAGCGGCTCGCCATGTCCGGTAAGGTTGACATTATCGGGTGACGAGAACGGGAAATAGCCGGTCACATCCTGGAATGCTTGCGTTCTGCTGCGGAATTCTTCGTAGGCATCCACCGAATAAGTGAGGCTGGAGAGCCCGCTTCTGCCCCTCGTGGGCTCGATCCAGACAAGCTGCTTGGGATTGTGAAGCGGCAGAGGCCGCAGCAGGATTCCATCTACCACGCTGAACACCGCGACATTCGCGCCGATTCCCAAGCCGAGCATGAGCACGGCGATCAACGCGAAGCTCCGATCGCGGCGCAGCGTGCGGAAGGTGTAGCGCA
>JBOGMI010001162.1:0-2168 GCA_050746645.1 Bryobacteraceae bacterium
CCTTTCACTCCCAGGTGGTGCGGGACCATTTCAGTCTTGGCGACGAGCGCAAGGTAGTCTGCGGAATTTCGTTCGGCTATCCCGACCGCGCGCACAAGGCAAACAGCTACCGCACCACCCGCGCCGCGATCGCGGATGCGGCGACTTTCCACGACGAATGAAGCTTGACGATTTCTTGCTGTTGACCGCGAACTCCTTCCCTTCTCCCCTTGTGGGAGAAGGTGGCGCGAAGCGCCGGATGAGGGGTCTCCATCCACAAATGTCAAGTCCCTGTCGTTTAGCCTCCCGCGCCAATATTCTCCGCCTCTTTGCGAATCCGCTTAGCCCCAGAATATCAATTTAGCTTGCTCCGGGGCGGGCACGCCCGTTTAGGAAGCGGTCCGCGAAGTCCCGCGCGTAAAGCCGCAAGCTTCGAGGACATTCCACGCGGCATCAGTCTCATCCGGCACAGCCGTAGCCGCGCGTGTCAGTTCGCGCACAGCCTCGGCCGGAGGTAACCAAGATCGCCACAAGCGGTCGCGGAAGGCGTCGAATGTGCGCTGCTCTGCCTCAGATAACGGACTGGTCTGTGGGTATTCGTAGTGGCGACGATCGAGCGTTTCAAATTGCTCGATCTCTTCCGGCGACAGAACACCGAAGTATCGTTGATCAATGATCCGACCGTCACGGTCGATGAGGTAACGATGTGGGAGGATGTTGAAAAGGCGACCATCCTCCACCACGCAGACGACGAAATAGTGTTCGCCAGCCCTCACGTGCGGCAAGGGTGCCCAGCCTTCGCCAATGCCTCGAAACTTGAGCCAGCTAACCCACGGAATGCCGTGCCACGTGCCATCCCGTAGGTGCAGCACCTGTTGGCCGTCGTCGAGGATATCCATAGTGGTCAGCCTTTTTTCTTTACCACGCGTCTAAAAGAGCCGGGTGTTTTCCCCGCTGATCCACACCCGGACCTGTTGCGATTTACGGCTCGATCATGCAACAGAATGTGGGCGCGGCTCCGAGAGCTTTCACTTCCAGAGCCGCGCCCTTCCACGGAGAGCCAGTTGGCAGGACGAAGGGCCGGAGATCACACCTCCGGCCTTTTCGCTGGCTCCTACCAACCAGCGCCTTTTGCCTGATTCACACTCGATCAAGTGTGAATCCTAGCGTTATGCCCAATTCACACAGACAGGGTGGACAAGCCTCTGCCGTCGAGGCTCTTTTGAGGACTTCGATTTGGTCATTACGTGCCTAAGAGTCTGTCCGGGATCATGATGTTTTCTGACAGAGCTTTCGCAGCATGAGGCGGATTGAGGCCAGGCGCAAGAACGCCAGGGCCTTTCGGTTGAGGCACTCCCAATCCTTGGCCAAGCGACGACAGCGGTTGAGCCAGGCGATGGTGCGTTCGACGATCCATCGCTTGGGTAAGACCGCAAAGGCCTTTGCGGTATCGGAGCGTTTGACGATTTCCACGTCGATTTGCCGGAGGATTTTGCGAACCGCGGACTGAAAGATCGGCCCTTGATAGCCACCATCGGCGTAGAGCTTCAGCAGGAATGGATGCAGGCCAAACAGTGTGGCCATCACCAGCACCCCGCCGTCACGATCCTGGATGTCCGCCGAATGCACGAGGGCGTGGAGCAGCAAGCCTTGGGTATCGACTAGGATATGGCGCTTCTTGCCCTTGATCTTCTTTCCCGCATCGTAGCCATGCGGGTCAATCCACGCCCCCCTTTTTCCGCGCTCTTGACGCTTTGACTGTCGATGATGGCGGCGCTCGGGCTTGGGTCTCGCTTGGCCAACTCACGACATTGTATATAGAGCGCGTGATGGATGCGATCGAGCGTGCCGTCCCACGCCCACAAGTCGAAATAGTCGTGCACCGTGCTCCGTGGCGGCAGGTCCTTCGGGATCGCTCGCCATTGGCAGCCCGTGCTCAGTACATACATCAGGCCATTGATCACCTCGCGCACATCGACGCTGCGCTTGTTGCCGCCTCGCTTGGCAGGCGCAATCAGCGGCTTCACCAACGCCCATTCCTCATCGGTCAAATCGCTGGGATAGCGTAGTCGGCTTCGGTCGTAACGACCGCGGTTATCCTTCGTCCACATTGGCGCCCCTTCAAATCGGACCGCCATCCTTGAATCACAAATGATTCCGATGATTCAACATGTTTTCGGACAGACACT
>JBOGMI010001163.1:0-1162 GCA_050746645.1 Bryobacteraceae bacterium
GGAATATGGACCGCGCCCTGGCCATCCAGCATGACGCGCATGAACAGGTCCCAATCCGGGCTGCCTTCGGTGGCCGGATCGCCGTACGCTCCCAGGCGTAGCGCCAGCTCGCGCTCGACGACGCCCAGATGCGCGGTATAGGCCGAATTTGCCAATAGCACCGGGTCCCAGTCCGGCTTCAGATACGGTTGATAAAAACGTGTGCCGACGATCTTGTCTTCGTCGCTATAAAGCGCGGCCGGAAATCCAGTGCGTTGAATCCATGCCGAGAGCACTCGCAGCGCATCGGGATACAGATAGTCGTCGGCATCCACAGGCGCGATATAGCGGTTCCTGGCGTGCTCCAGGCAGTGGCGCAAACCGCTGGCGATGCCGGTATTTTGCTCCAGCCGGTGAACTTTGATCCAGGGATAGCAGCGCAGCCGATCGAGATCGCCGCGTAGAATCCGATTGGAGCAGCCATTGTCGAGCAGCACCCATTCGCAAGCGCCCTCCGGATTCTGCTTGACGATGGAATCGGCCAGCGTCTGCAAATAGCGTATCGGGCTGCCATCCCAAACCGCCGTGATAATGGAAACCAGCCCGGGTGCGATGCCGTCGGGATACAGCCGCCTGCGTTCGGCCAGCCGCCTCGCCATCCAGTCGCGATACAAGCTCGCCTCGCGATTCGGCAGCAGCGTATCGGCCTGCCGCCTCACCGCGCCTTTGATAAAAGCCGGAAGCTTCCGGCGCAGCGCCCGCCAAGCCACTTGCACTATATTAATTTAAGATCATCGGCTTCTGGCTCAAGTGCAAGGCTGCAGCGTCTGTAAGAATCAATAGAAAATGAACCAGCGGGAAATACTTGACGCGGAAACCCCTGTCTCGCCCGAAAAACTACGATCGCTCGAAAGCGAGTTGCAGCTTCTCCGAACCCAGCTCGAAAAAATGCTGGAGCTGTTCGAGGAGCATCAGGTAGAAATCACAGCCCAGCAGTCTTCCATCGCGCGTCTGGATCAGACCATACATACTCTCCTGAGCGGCCGCACGTGGCGAATGATCAGCATGCCCGGGCGTGTTGCGCGAAAATTTCTGGTTCCGGATCTGAAGAAGACGCTGCGCAGCGTGCAAGAACAGATGCCTTCCAAGAACTGCTATCTGGTCTGCGACGAGCCGGCGCCGA
>JBOGMI010001164.1:0-1222 GCA_050746645.1 Bryobacteraceae bacterium
CTTCTTCTCCTGCACGCCCAATTCGGGCAGGAGTTCGAGTATGATGCCGGGCTTCACTTCAAGCTCACGCGCCAACTCGTTGATTCTGATCTTCTTCATAGAAAGGACTGCCCGATAACTCCTTGAAATGCCGCAATTTCCGCACGCTACTCGATTCTATTCATGGTATCAGATTCGGGGCTCTCGCCGGTTTCTTCCGACACTGGGTCCCGCAGCGTCGAAGGCGCGCCCGAAAGGCCTTCCACATTGCCTAAATCGAGCGCCTGGCCTTCATCGATCTCGTCGAGTTCCGGCACTTCGTGCGTGGCAAGATCGTGTTCCAATATACCTGTCTCGATGTTTTCAAACGCGGAAAGATTCTGTTCTTCGGGCGTGCGCCCGCGCTCGATGGATTCACCGCCGGCCTTCGCGGTTTCGCTGTCGATGGCCGCCTCGATCTCCCCGGGTTCCACCGGCGCCGCTTCATTCGGTTCCGTATCGTAAGCGCCGTAAAACGACATTACGGCGGCCTGAATGCGAGCCACCGTCGCTTCGTCAATTTCGGGAATCGCCTCCAACTGCTCGGGAGTCATCGACCCCAGGCGCTCGACGGTGCCGATATCGGCTGCCACCAGGCTCTCCAAAATAGCTTCCGGCAGGCCGTGATCCATCAGCACCGAAACCGGAGCGCCGGAGATCACCATGTCTCCCATGCGGGATTCGAGTTCGCGGCGCTTTTCTTCTTCGCTCTTGATGTCGATCTTCCAGCCGATCAGCTTGGCCGCGAGCCGCACGTTCTGGCCGCGCTTGCCGATGGCGAGCGACAATTGTAGATCGTCTACAACAACCTCCATGTGATTGTCGGCGGGGTCCATAATCGTCACGCGCGAAATCTTAGCCGGGCTGAGCGCCTTAGTGACATACTGCACCGGATCGTCGGAGTACTCGATGATGTCGATCTTTTCGCCGCGCAGCTCGCGGATGATCGACTGCACGCGGGAGCCCTTCATGCCGACGCAGGCGCCGACCGGGTCGACGTCGCGCTCGCGGCTGTAGACGGCGACCTTGGCGCGCTCGCCGGGGGCGCGGACCGCCGCCTTGATCACCACCGTGCCGTCATAGATCTCCGGCACCTCGGTCTCGAAGAGCTTGACGAGGGGGCGGGGGTCGGTCCGCGAGCGGCCGTTCTGCGGGCCCGTGGGCTGCTTGTGGACGGCGACGCTCTCGGCCCGGGTGCGCTCGC
>JBOGMI010001165.1:0-4923 GCA_050746645.1 Bryobacteraceae bacterium
CCGTTGCAGCGCTGGGATCACCGCTGCGCTGACTCACATTCCCCGCGTCTAACTCCCCTCATCCGCCTCCCTCTCGCCTCTCTCGCCCGGGATGTCCGACAGCGAGAGTGATGGCGGAGATGAGAAGGTGCCGTCACTCCGCGAGGTGACGTACGGCGGGTGGAGGAGCAGGCTGGAGGCCCTACTGGACCGCAAGCGAGTCGGTGTCTACGTCGATGGCACCAAGCCTTGCCCCACAGCCAAGCCCGCGGGACCTGGAGCGGATGCCACTGCGATCGCGGCCGCGGAGAAGGCCGAGGAGAAGATCGCGGAGTGGAGGCTCAAAGACCGTCAAGCCAAGGGCATCATCGCCGGCTACCTCCCCTCCGACCACCTGCACATGGTAAAGGCCGCGCGCACCGCCAAGGAGTTGTGGGACTCCATCGTGCTCAAGTACGAGGGCAACCGGAGCGGGGCCTCGGTGGCAGCTACCATGGTGGACATGGTCAACAAGCGCTGGGAGGAGGGAACCAGCCTAGAGAAGCATATCAGCTGGTATCGGGATAACAACGAGCTACTCGCCAAGTTCGACCCCGGCACCGGATCCAGTCTCTCCACTTCCTTCACAGGTGCCGCTTATCCCGAGCACGTCCTCACCGTCCTCCTGATCAACTCCATCCCCTCTGTAGGCGAATGGGGCGCTGTGAAAGCCGTCATCTTCGCGGGTGGAGTCTTTAAATTCGAGACGGTGGCCGCTAAGCTGATGGGGGAGCAGAGTCGGCTGAGGTTGGATGAGAAGGAGAGAGGCACGGGTGGCACAGCGGCGGCGAACTACTCGAGCAGCGCCAAGACGTCCAAGAAGCCCAAGGACGAGTGGCAGACGCAGGAGAAGAAGGGCGCAGCCCGCCCCACCTGCTCGCACTGCAGCAAGTCCGGGCATAGCGCAGACGACTGCTGGACGTTGCACCCGGATCTCATGCCCGAGCGGTACAAGAAAAGGCAGAAGGCGAGCAAGCGAGCTTCACGCGCGCAGCACCACTCCTCGGACGAATCGGGCGAGGATGACCATGGATGGGCGGGGTTCGGACTGCTGGAGGTGGAGGAGACAGACGAGGATCATGCGGCTGCAGTGGCTGCGGCGCCCGTCGTGGATCTCCCTCAGCAGGTGAGCTTGACCGCCAAGGCCAACGAGGAGCAGCGTGTGAGCGTCCGCAGCAACGGCATCAAGCACGCATCGCTGGAGACCAACTGGTTCATGGACTCAGGGGCATCTCTGCACTACTGCCGCGAGAAGGAGATGTTCGAGACCATCGTGCCGACCACCGGCAGGCACGTGCTCCTCGGCGATGGGCGTCGCATTCCTGTGTTAGGGCACGGCACTCTCAAGGTGAACGCACCAACCTTCGACGGGCTGAGCGCCGGCGTTCTCAAAGACGTGCAGTACGCCCCGGACATGGCTGTCAACCTCTTGTCCGTGTCTAGCCTGACCGACGCTGACTTGGAAGTCCGCTTCAAACAGAACGACTGCACAGTGCGCGACGGGGAGCGAGTAGTTGCTCGGGCCCGGAAGGTGGCCAACAAGCTCTACCAGCTGACATTGGGTAAGCGACTGGCGCTGGCAGCGCCTGATGCAGGGAGCGGCCAGGCTCCCAGTCCACACTCCTCCACCAGGCTGGCGCAGCTCTGGCATCGACGCATGTGCCACACCCACTGGGCAGCGCTGAGACGTCTGTTCGGAGACGGCATGGTGCGCGATGAACAGGGGGTCGACCAGGCGCGGATTGCACGCGCCTTCCGTGACTCAGCCTGCGTGAGCGGGTGCGAGGCATGCGCATTGGCCAAGGCGACACGGAAGAAGTTCCTTAGTGGTGAGGCCACGCGGGCGAGCAGGCAGTTGGAGCTGGTCCACATGGACCTGTGCACCATGCCGCGCAGTGCGGAGGGCTTCAAATACTTCCTCTCTATCCAGGATGACTCCAGCAGACGGCTGTGGACGTACTTCCTCGCGTCCAAGCGCGAGGCCCTGCCAGCCTATCGCCAGTGGGTGACGGCGGCTGAGGCAGAGCACAGCGCGGCGGGCTATAAGGTCGTGGCAGTGCGCAGTGACAACGGCGGTGAATTCATCTCACGCGCATTCGACGCGCTGCTGGCTGAACGTGGCTCCAGGAGGGAGCGCACAGTGCCACACACGCCGCAGCAGAACGGCGTGTCGGAACGGATCAACCGTACGCTGCTCAATTCAGTGCGGGCGATGCTCCACGACGGACAGCTGGACGACCGCTTCTGGCCGGAGGCTCTACGCACAGCTGTGTACGTGCACAACCGCGTACCCACACGCGCTGTGGCGGGTCGGACGCCGTACGAGGCGTGGTGTGGGCGCAAGCCTGGTGTGTCCCATCTCCGGGCCTTCGGCTGCTTGGCCTTCGCGCACGTTCCCGCCACTGGGCGAGGCAAGCTTGACCTGCGTGCGCGTAAGTGTGTGTTCCTTGGCTACGAGCCGGACAGGAAGGCCTACCGACTGTGGGACATCGACGCGCGGAAGATCATCGTATCGCGGGATGTGGACTTCTGGGAGGACAGGGTGTGGACCTGCGAGACTGGCGGACGTGGGGGAGAGGACGCTGCGGCGACCAAGCTTGCTAGGCCGTCCTCCAAGTCTCGACAGCTGCCCCACCGCGCAGCCGCCCACCGCGACACCAGCCGGGAGCCAGAGAGCGATGACGACGAGAGTGGCTCCGACTCCGATCCCGAGCTCGACAGCGAGCCAGCCGACAGCGAGCAGGAACCTGCAGCAGCAGGGGGAGCAGAGCCAGTTCCCCAGTCAGTGGCACAGCCTGCCCCCCAGTCGGCGGCAGAGTCAGCTCCCCAGCCAGTGGCGGCACCAAAGAGGAAGGGCCGCCTCCCAAAGACTGATCCTCACTTCGTCAGCAGTGAGCTGCGCGCGCTCAGGGACAGGCTGGAACCGGGCAGCAAAGATGTTGCACCGTCCTGTGTCGACGTCGAGTTCAGGGCGCTCCCAACATGTGATTCCGTGGAGCGGGAGCCGCGTTCGTTCAAGGAGGCCCAGCGGGGTCCACGTGCGCGAGAGTGGCGTGCTGCGTGCGAGAGCGAGGTCAACAAGCTGCTCCAGGCAGGCACGTACGAGCTCGTGCCAAGACCCAAGGGGAAGGTCAACATCGTTCAGAACAAGTTCGTGTTCAAGTGCAAGTACAACGCAGACGGCGTCCTGCTCGAGCGCAAGGCGCGCCTGGTGGCCAAGGGCTTCTCGCAGAAGCCGGGCGTGGACTACGAGGAGACGTACGCGCCTGTCGTGCGCTACGCAGCTCTGCGCGCACTATTCGCTCATGCCGCCCAGCATGATTGGGAGGTTCATCATATGGACGTGCGCTCGGCGTTCTTGAACGGGAACCTCGAGGAGACCATCTACATGAGCCAACCGGAGGGCTTCGAGGTGGAAGGCAAGGAGGACATGGTGTGCCTCCTCAAGAAGAGCCTCTATGGGCTCAAGCAGGCGGGCAGGCAGTGGAACCTGAAGGCAGATCGGTTCATGCGCAAGCTCGGCTTCACCCCTCTCGACGCTGACTACTGTGTGTATATCTACAGGAAAGACAAGGCGCTAGTGATCGTCGCACTGTATGTGGACGACTTGTTCCTGTTCACCAGGCGAGGAGACCCCCTGCTGGAGAAACTGAAGAGACGACTGCAGCAGAAGTTCGAGATGACCGATCTGGGGGAGGTGAAGGAGGCGCTGGGCGTGGAGATCAAACGCGACCGCACCGCTCGTTCACTCACCATCACTCAACGACGCCATACGCAGGGCATACTGGAGCGAGCTGGTATGGCCGACAGTCGTCCGGTGACGACGCCGATGGCTAGCGGGGTGCAGCTGTGCTTACCTCCGAAGGATCACAAGGCCACAGCGGCCGACACACTCCGCTATCAGAGAGCGATAGGCGAGCTCAACTACCTGGTCGCGTGGACTAGGCCAGACATCGCCTTCACCGTATCTGCACTGAGCAAGTACAACAGCAACCCCGGGTTGCAGCACTTCGCGGCCCTGCAGCACCTGTACCGCTATCTCCGCGGCACCCATGATCATGGCATCACGTATCGAGGGAGCGGTGACAAGTCCACTCCTCTCACGCTGACGATTTACAGCGACTCCGACTATGCGGCGTGCATTGATGATCGCCGCTCGGTGACGGGCTACTCGGTGCACCTGTGTGGGGCGACCGTTAGCTGGCAGTCAACCCGACAGAAGACCACGGCTCAGTCCACCGTGGAAGCCGAGTACATGGCGTCGGCTGAAGCAGTCAAAGAGGCCATCTGGTGGCACGCCTTCATGCGTGGCCTTGGCCATCGTCGGACGCTTCGCTCTGCCACCGTGCTGTACTCCGACAATCAGGGCAGCATCGCCTTGAGCAAGAACCCGGACAGCCACAGACGGACCAAGCACATCGATGTCAAATACCATCTGCTTCGAGAGCATGTGCAGAAGCGCACAGTTGCCCTGCAATTCATCGGCAGCAGCGAGATGGCGGCAGATGTGCTGACCAAGGGGCTGACGCCCGTGAAGCACCAGAAGGCGGTTGGGCTCCTGGGCATCGGCGCGTAGGCGAGGGGGAGTGTTGGAATATTGGACTCGGTCGCCCACGGCCGACCATTGAGAGCTTGTGTGTAGGCAATGACTGCGCATTGTGAAAGTGCGTGACTGTGTGCTGACGCTACTCTGTGACTGTGAGGTCGAGTCCCTCATGCTGATGTGATGACCATCTCTGCTACGATACACACCTATCGTGAACATCAGGTCATGGGCACCGTTGCAGCGCTGGGATCACCGCTGCGCTGACTCACATTCCCCGCGTCTAACTCCCCTCATCCGCCTCCCTCTCGCCTCTCTCGCCCGGGATGTCCGACAGCGAGAGTGATGGCGGAGATGAGAAG
>JBOGMI010001166.1:0-1066 GCA_050746645.1 Bryobacteraceae bacterium
AATCGCCGATCTTGACTTCCGCATGCATCATGCGGCCGTTGGGCCGGCGCGAGACATGAACCTCAGTGGCATCGAAAGCCTGCTTTAAGAATTGGATCTGCTTGTCGCCGTCATCGACAACCAGGTAAGGAGTCGCGGTGTGAAAACCGTCGGGAATGGGTTTAACTTTGGTAGCCATAATGCTTCCATTGTGACCGAACCGGGCGCGCCCGGATTCCCGGATGCCTCCTACTTTGGTTGTATTTCAGAACCCGCCTCTGGAGGGAAGACAGAACGGCGGTTTCGCTTTAAGCTGGTTTCAATCCCGGTTTGAGTAGCTGATAAAGCGGATCGCTGAGAGGTCCTTCCCCCTGGACCTCTTAGCGGCTCCGAGATTTTTCACCCATGCCACATATTGCACTCTCTGAAGGGTTACCTGGAATCACCAGCGGATTCGCCTTTCGTCCGGAGACAGCCAAGCCGATGCGCGAACTGGCCGAAGTGCTGCTGCGAGGCACCAGTTCCCTGACCTGTGGCGAGCGCGAGATGATCGCAAGCTTCGTATCTACGCGGAACGATTGCTATTTTTGCCAGACCAGCCACCGGGCCGCGGCGGCTCATCACGACGGCTGCCATTACGAACTGGTGGATGCGGTGCGTTTCGATTACGAAAATGCGCCGGTATCGGCCAAGCTGAAGGCGTTGCTCGCGATTGCGGGAAAGGTGCAGCAGAGCGGCAGGAATGTCACTTCGGAAGATATTGCGCGGGCGCGCAAGGAAGGTGCTACCGATCTCGAGATTCACGATACGGTGCTGATTGCCGCGGCGTTTTGCATGTACAACCGGTACGTGGATGGCTTGGCGGCGTATACGCCCACCGACGCCAAGCTCTACGATGAAATGGGCGCGCGGATGGCAGAGATTGGCTATGCGGAGCGTACTGCGGAGCCGTAAGCCTCTCTCCGGACTACACCCGCAGCTCAAACCCCCGCTGCTGCATTCCCGCAATCATGCGGTCGCGAACCGCCGAAACTTCATCGCTATCCAGCGTATGATCGAGCGCGCCGGCTTCGACGTGATACGAAAC
>JBOGMI010001167.1:0-5215 GCA_050746645.1 Bryobacteraceae bacterium
TCGCCGCGCTGCGCTGGGTGCAACAAAACATCTCCGCGTTCGGAGGCGACCCGAAGCGCGTCACGGTCGGCGGTCAATCGGCCGGCGCGATAAGCGTCAGCTTGCTTGTCGCCAGTCCTCTTGCCAAGGGATTGTTCCGCGGCGCGGTTGCCGAGAGCGGCTCGGGCATTGCCGGGATTCCGCTCGAGACTCTGGCGCAGGGCGAGAAGACCGGCGAGCAATTTGTCCACTCCAAAGGAGTGCATTCCGTTGCCGAATTGCGTAAGATGTCCTGGCGGAAGCTGACGGCAGAACCGCCCAAGGGCATGCGGTTTGATCCAATTGTCGATGGCTGGCTCGTCCCTCGAACGCCCGTCGAGGCCTTCGTACGCGGCAAGCAGAACGATGTTCCCACGATCACCGGTTGGAATCGCGACGATTCTTTTGGCAGGCCCACTACTATCGACGCCTTCCGTAGTCGCGTGCGGAAGCGCTACGGGTCGTTGGCCTCAGAGTTTCTAAAACTCTACCCTGCTAATTCCAACAAGCAGGCTCTCGCTTCCTACAAACAGGCGGGACGCGATCGCAACCGCGTCTCGATGTATCTCTGGGCCAAGACTCGCGCCCGCACCGCGAAAGCTCCGGCTTACACATATTTCTTTACCCGCGCCATCCCCTGGCCTCAGCATCCGGAATTCGGCGCCTTTCACACTGGCGAAGTTCCCTATATCTTCGACAACCTATATCGTCTTCCGCGCCCGTGGCAGCCGGTGGACCATAAAGTCGCCCGCATCTTTTCGTCGTTTCTGATCGACTTCGTCAACACCGGCGATCCTAATGGCGCCGGCTTGCCGCATTGGCGTGCCTACGATCCGACTGCCAAGACCACAATGGAAATCGGCGCGCATTGCAAGCCGATTCCGCTGGCTTCTCCTGCGAGGGAACAGTTTTGGGTAAAGTACTTCCACTCGCCTCAGAGCAAGAGCGCACCTTTTCTCTGAAGCGGCGGAAAGGGAATGGAGCCACGGGCCGGACTCGAACCGGCGACCTGCGGTTTACGAAACCGCTGCTCTACCAACTGAGCTACCGTGGCAATCTCAAGGCAATTCTAGCAACCCCGCGGAGCTAAGCTATCGATAACCCCGTCCATGTAGTAGTGCTATGGGCCCCATCCGCACACTCTTTGAACAAGACGAAAATCGCGCCGCTTCGCTTCTTCCTTCCGATCTCGCCATTCAGTATGGCGGTCAGTTGTCCTTCCCGTACTCAGAACGGCTCTACATCGTCGCCAATTTCGTTTCGACTCTCGACGGAGTAGTCACCTTTGACATTCCCGGCCAATCCGGCGGCGGGGAAATCAGCGGCGGCAATGAGGCGGACCGCTTGATTATGGGTCTGCTGCGCGCCTCCGCGGATGCCATCGTTGTCGGAGCCGAAACCGCCCAGGCAACCGACTCCGCGCACCGTTGGACCGGCGCATCCGTTTATCCCGCCGCTACCGAAGCCTACGCGCATTACCGCAAGAAAGTGCTCGGGAAGCCGCGCGATCCGCTTACCGTCATCGTGACAGGCAGGGGTCACTTGGATCTCACCCGTTCTCTCTTCCATTCAGGCGCCGAGGTGCTCATCGTCACTTCCACGCTTGGGAAAGATCGGTTGCTGCGAAATGGCGCCGATCAACTTCCCTCGACGCAGATCCACCAGCTCGCCGCCCTCGACGGCAGCATCGATCCTCGCGCGATTGCCAGCTTGCTGGAGAATCAGTTCGGCGTGAGGCTGCTGCTCCACGAGGGCGGCCCGACGCTGCTCGGAAGCTTTGTTTCCGCCGGCATCCTGGACGAGCTGTTCCTGACGATCTCGCCCCAGATCGCCGGCCGCACTCCCGGCCACCACCGCCTGGGCCTCGTCGCCAACGTACAATTCGGCCCTACGACCGCCCCCTGGCTCAATCTCGTCAGCGCAAAACAGCACGCCAGCCATCTCTATTTGCGCTATCGGAACTCCGAGGGTCAGCGAGGGCAAAGGTGGCCTATATCAAGCGCCTAAAGTGAGCCTTCTCGAGCCTCAACCGCCCCTGCCGCTCTCCGCTTCGTTATTTTAACTTCAGATTACGACATCTCTCTCACTCGTAACGCAGCGCTGTCAGCGGGTCGGTGCGGGATGAGTGTTCGGCTATTGTGATTCCCAATTAGGAGCCCATACCGGCCGTTTTAACCATCCAATGAATGGGATAAGCGTTGCTTACCCGTCCGGCTCGGTTTCGGCACCTCGGAAGAGAGGCGTTAATGCTTTGCGACTGCAGGCTGACGGCCGCCGAACTTTTGCTTGTACCAGGCGAGCGTCGTGAATTTGTTCAGCAGGGTTGTCTCTTCTCCGTGAGGACCGAAGGCGTCGATGGGCTCCTCGGAATGGTCGGCATACTTCATCTGGTCGCCATGCTGGAGCATCGGAATGCCGATGGCGAAATTCACAAAGCTTTGCAACGCTGGAAACCTGGGGTCGAATCGGTTCGGCTGGCCGAGCAGAATCTCGGATTCCGCCACATTCAGCCATGGCTGTGTGATGTCGATCATATCGTAGAGATCGTAATCGCCATAGATGTAATTCCCTTGGTCCATGAGACAACCATAATGGCGCGATTGCCGATTTTCGTCGACGATGAATGTCTTGCCCATCAGCGGCTCCGTGCTCTTCCAAGCTTTTTCGGCTTCTGGCTTCTTTTTCGGACGGAAGGCGCTGGGGTGAATGCGCGGATCGACCACCAGCCCGGCCAGCGTATAGGGTGGAATGTCCAAGTCGGCGGTTTTGGCCTTGCAGTGGAGAGCCTTCGAGATATATCCCTTCACCCCGATATAGGCCAGGGAAGCGCGATTGGTCCGCCGCACCAGGATCCACGATTGAAACAGGCGGGCTGCTTCGAGAAATACGATCTTGTCTTGTGGCCGCATGGGGTTTGCGTAGCCCCAATGTACACCCTTGGCGTGTGGTCGCTAGCTGCGATAGATCAGTTTATCGCCATCGAACCGTTCGTCTTTGCGCTCGAGCAGCAGCGCGCAAATGGTAACAACAGCCTGAAGAGCGATGAGGATGATGGTGAGTGTCATGCCCTAAATAGGGCACGCAACGTGCCGCGCTAAGTCGTTGAAAACAGACCCGGCGCTTGTTTCGTTCTGGAACCGGCGTTTCGATTGGGGATCAGCGATGGCGCAATAAGGCAACAACGTCATCCACGGTGATCACGCCGAGCAGCCGCTCGCGGTTGTCGACAACGGGCAAGGTCAGGAGGTTGTATTTGTCGAACATTTCCGCGATGCGGTCGCGGCGCTCGTTCGCATGCACGAACAGTAACGGATCGGAAGCGAGGTCCTTCAGCGGCGTCTCGCCGGCGGCGAGGAAAAGCTTCGCGAGCGGCACGCTGTGGCCGAGCGTCCCGGCAGCATCGGTCAAAAAAACCGTATGCAGATCCTCGATGACCTCTTCTCGATTCTTTAGCTCGGCAATCGCATCGTTAACCGTGGCCTCTTCGGGAAGCGCAAGAAAACCGGGGTCCATGAGTCCGCCGGCGGTGTCCTCGCGGAACTCGAGTAGCTCTTCGACTTCTTCTTTTTCGTCCGGCTGCATTTCTTGCAGGATCTGCTCGGATTTGTCATCTTCGATCTCGTTCAGCAGGTCCGCGGCTTCGGAAGGCTCCATTTCCTGCAGGATGTCGGCGGCGCGGTCGGGCTTGAGCGATTCGAGGATGCGGGCCTGGATCTCGGGTTCGACCTCGGTGAGCAGCTCGGCGGCATCCTCCTTATCCATCGCGTTGAAGATCGCCTGGCGGTCTTCGTGGCCGAGGTCTTCGAGGATGTCTGCCAGATCTGCCGGGTGCATTTTCTCCAGCAGCCGGTTGGAAATGTTCAAGCGCACACGGCGCTGGGGATCGGACTCGAGCACGCTGCAAAACTCCCAGCGGATCGAGTTCGCCGGAATACGTTTCTGCAGCTTGCGGGTGAACACGGGCGAGACAATGCCGCGCAATACACGCCGCATCATGGACCGGATGCCGATGTCGACCTCGAGGACGTGCAGGACATCGTGGCCGCCTTCGCGGAGTTTTTGGAAAGTGACATCGTTGACGCGGACTACCTTGCGGCCTTGGGCGTCGATGATCTGCTGGTCGAGCAGATCGCGTACCATGCGCAGCATGTATTCGTCGGAGTGGTAAGGAGTCAGGCGCTCGTCTTTGAGATGGATGCCTTGGGGCGTAATGGATTCGATCTGGTCGTAGCGGATGCTGAGCCAGCCCGGACCGGCGCCCACCAGATAGCGATCGAGACGCACGGGGTCGATCAAGGGGATGAGCGCGGCGTCCCGCAGCTTGCCGATGCGTCGGCCTTTGAGATCGTAGACTTCTGTGCCGAGAAGCTCGGTCAGATAGACGATCTCGTCGTCGGGCGGTTCGAATGGACGCAGTTCGGACATGAAGCGCGCAACGTATCCTGCTTAGAGAATACCCAGCCGCGCTCGTTAGTGCGCCTAAGCGGCCATCTTCGTTAGCTTGGGGCCGAAGGCTTGTTCGATGCCCGGCTCTGCAGGCGTTCGAAAAGAAACGCCTTGGATGCGGAAGCTGAATCGGTATACCCCTCGCCTATGAAAACCGCCCGTAATAATGTTTCAATCTCGCGCGCCTCGCTGCCAAGCGCGTCGGCTTTTGTGATCCGATAGTCTGACAATCTCGTGGAAGGCTTCACCCTCAACTCAGCAGCGACAAAGGATCAATCGCATTAATCTCACCGTAGCGTTTGAAATCGGCGGTGTTGAACGTGAGGATATCGCCAACACCATAGACGCTAGCCACGGCGGTGAGGCGCGCGTCCTAGACTTTTGCGCCCTGCACCTTGTGCTGTTTCACGACTTGGTTTCCATCGCTCGTAGATGCCGGGAACATCCGGCAGCAGCGTGAGCAGCTCCTCGATGCGGGCGATCTCCTTCACCGCCTTGTCGTGAGGCATGCCCAGACCGTTTACGTCCCTAGGACGCGTGGCGACATTCCAGAATTCAGCAATATTCTGTGGGCAGAAGAAGACCAATTCGTTTTGCTCGATCAGCTCCGCAACAGCATTTGCTAGTGAGCAAAGCGGATGGGTTGGCTGGGCGCCGCGTAGCAGAATATTCGTATCAACGAGAACACTCATTAAGGATCACGGTCGCCATACATGGCCTCGCGGCTCACGGCGAAGTCGGACAGAGGAGG
>JBOGMI010001168.1:0-1663 GCA_050746645.1 Bryobacteraceae bacterium
CGCGCATCCAGATAGGACAGCTTCTTTTTCGGCTCGCTGCGCTTTTCGCTTGTGAGCGCCGGCTGGGCCGCTCTCGGCCTGCGCGCTCGCTCAGCCTGCCATGCTTCCCATTGCAGGTAATCGGCGAACTGCTCGACCACGCCCTGTCCGTCCAGGCCCCAAACAGTCGTCGCTACCCGATCCAGCAGAAAGCGATCATGCGTAACCAAAACCAGTGCTCCGCGGAACTCGAGCAAGCTCTCTTCAAGCACCTCGAGCGTCGGTATATCGAGATCGTTCGTCGGTTCATCCAGCAGCAGCACGTCCGCGGGCTCGACCATGAGCCTCGCAATCGACACACGCGCGCGCTCACCGCCTGAGAGCCGGCCAACGGGCTGGTTCAGTTGCTCGTTTGAGAACAGAAACCGCGCCGCCCAGGACGCAACGTGAATCGTGCGCTCCTGGTACACAACCGAATCGCTGTCGGGCGCCAACGCCCGGCGCAGGGTCCGGTCCGGGTCGAGAGGCCGGTTCTGCTCGAAGTAGACCACTCGTAGAGCGGGCGCGCGCTCCACTTCGCCCGCTTGCGGCCGCAACTCGCCACGAATCAGCCGCAGCAGCGTTGTCTTGCCGCTGCCGTTTGCGCCCACGAGTCCCACGCGCACTCCCGCCGTTATCACCGCGCTGAATCGCGCAAGAATCGGTCGCATCCCGTCCCCGCACAGATCTGTGAAAAAATCCGGGACTGGCGCCGAATTCCCGAGGACATCCTTGCTCGTGTCCCCGTAATTAGCCACTCGCGAGTGGAATTCGGTTGCCTGTCCCGAGGATGTTTTCACAATCCCATAGCTGACGTCTTTGAACTCGATCAGGCGCTTGGTCTTCCGCTCGCTGGCAGAAAAATCGATTGCTGCCGTGCCCGTTCGAACGCGCGCCTTCAGGTCGCCGAGTTCGGAAATCAACTGCTGAGCGTTGTCGATCCGCGCTTTCGCTTTCGTAGCCCGCGCCTTGGGCCCGCGCCGCAGCCATTCAAGCTCCGTGCGAACACGATTTTCAAGTGCGTCCTGATGTCGCGCCTGTGCCGCTAGAAACTCACCCTTCTTACTCAGAAAATCGCTGTATTTTCCCGTGACGCGCAGCAGACCATCCGGATACGCGCGATTCAGCTCTGCCATGCTGGTCGCCACGTTCTCCAGGAAATACCGATCGTGGCTGACCACCACACAGGCAAATCGTGATTGCTTTAGCAAGCCTTCCAGCCACTCGATCCCCGCCAAATCCAGATGGTTCGTCGGCTCATCTAGCAGCAGCAGGTCCGGATCCGTGATCAATCCCTCGGCCAGCGCCAATCGCTTGCGCCATCCGCCCGAGAGCGTCGCCG
Organism: Bryobacteraceae bacterium; assembly: GCA_050746645.1. Taxonomy (GTDB): domain Bacteria; phylum Acidobacteriota; class Terriglobia; order Bryobacterales; family Bryobacteraceae; genus Bog-105. The sequence goes on from JBOGMI010001168.1 coordinate 1,361, forward strand.
CCTCGAGATCGGGCCGGCCAAAGCCGGCACGGCCCAGCATCTCCGCCTCGCGGCCGGCGTGCTCCGATTCGGCAACTGCCGAATCGGCCAACGCACGCCCCAAAATCCCGCGAATCGTTTGCCCCGGCTCGAACCGCGACTCTTGCGCAACGTAGCTCAGCCTGACATTCTTCCGTAGCGCAACTTCGCCCGAATCAGGTTGCCGCCGTCCAGCCAGGATCTCGAGCAAAGTCGATTTCCCCGAGCCGTTCGGCCCAATCAACCCAAGCCGGTCACTATCAGAAATGTTGACCGAGATATTCC
>JBOGMI010001169.1:0-10869 GCA_050746645.1 Bryobacteraceae bacterium
TGAAGCGCGTCTTTCCTCACCGCCCGATCGTCGAAATTCCCAATAGCGATCCGATTTTTCACGTCGTATACGATCTCGACAATCGCTACCAGGTGGCGGGGGAATGGGGCGTGCGGCTCGGCACCACATACAGAAACGACGGTTACACCCCGCATTGGCGTGGGATTTACGACGACAAAGGCCGCCTGATGGTCGCCATGACGTTCAACTCCGACGTGGGCGATTCCTGGGAGTGGGCCGACGATCCGAGCTACCCGCAAAGGTACTCCGCGCTCGGCATCCGCATTGGCATCAACTATGTCGTATACGCCATGACGCACTAAGCCCCGCGGCATGCATGTCGGAAACGCGGGGCCGGACGCGATTTGATCAGCGCGCCAAACCCCAAAGAATGATCTCTGATACTTTTGGGGTCTTGCCTTGAAATAGGATCGCGATGCGAAAAATACGCGAGGCCATCCACGAAATAGCAAGTGTGATGATCAACACACCGATCAGCCCGATCCAGGGCTGCCATGCTGGAATCCCGGCAGGCGTTGCTTGCCGAACCAGCATCAAAATCGGAGTAAACAGTGGAAAAAACGACATGGCCGTCGCAAAAGTCCCATTTGGTTCCTGCAGGATGGGGGTCAGAAAAAGCATGGGTATCACTACCGGGAATATTGTGATCATCTTCAGGTGTTCGGCGTCCCGAGCACTGCCGCAGGCGGCTCCCAGAGCCGTCGCCATGGATGCCAGCATGATCACTTCAGCTATTAAATAAACGAAGAACCAAGGCATGATCTGTAGAGGCGCGAGTCCGATGATTGCCAGCGCCTCCAGAAGAATGATTGCCCCTGCAACATAGAAGATAGAACTCGTCAGTGCTGTACCGACTGCCGCGATAATCTTCCCGCCAATCAGATCCAGCGGGCTTGCCGACGCAAGCAGCATTTCAAAAACACGCTCGACTTTATCTTCGGCAACAGCGGTCAACATGGGAGCCGAGGTAATCAGAACGATCATGAAAAATAGCATTGCCAAGATGAACGGAGCGGCGAAACCCTCGGCGATCCCGCGCTTTCGTGCTGGCGTAATTTGGCCGGTCTTCGAGTCTCCAACGACCAAGCTCATGCTTTCCAAGGGAACCGGTTTGAGCGCCCGGTCCAATTCCTCTGTGGAGATCCCGAGAGCTCTCAGCCGATTTCGCCGCAGTCCGTCGCTGACCGGTCCGGCCAGCCAGCGCTCCGCGTCTCCGAAGCCGCTCCCGTTCGAGTACAGCTTGGCCGATGCCGGCTCAATCTCCAGGAAGGCAAACAATTCCCTGCTGCGCACGCGGTTCGATAGGGCTAGTCGTTGACCAGCCGGGTTTTTGAAATCCGGTGGGACAATCTCAAACTCATATTTCGGCGTGGCCTGCTTGCCCGTATTCTTGGCGAGGGCGTCGCGAAGGCTTTGCCGCTTCGCTTGCTGAACGATGCTTTCTGCGGCGCTGCCGGTGTCATCCACGATCGCAATGCGCCGCACTCGGTTGTTCGTTTTCCCCTTCAGCAGAACGGTGGCGAAAAAGCTGCCTCCGAAGAGTATTGGCGCCAGCAACAGGCCGATGAGGAAAGCCTTCGTCCGAACCGAAGCAAGATAATCCCGTTTGGCGACCAACAGCGTCCTACGCATTTGCAACCTCCAATACCTCGGCAACAGCGTCATTCCCGGCGATACGAATAAAAATGTCTTCAAGCGACGGCTTGTCGATGGAGAAGCTACTTACTCGTGTACGCGCCATAACTGCGTGCAACAGAGCGTGCGGATCGGCATTGCGAGCTAAACGGACCTCTTGCGTCTGCCCCAGATCGCGAATCTGTTCGATGCCCGGTAAGCCGACAAGGCAAGCAGCGCCATTCTCAGCCGAGATACGGATCGTGTCGTTGCCGTAGCGTTCCTGAATGTCGGTTAACTTGCCATCCAGAACTTTCCGGCCGCGAAACATCATGAGAATCCGCCCGCACATTTCTTCGGCTGTGCCCATGTCATGCGTACTCAGGACGATGGTTGCTCCGTTGCGGCGCAATTCTAGAATGGCGGCTCGGATCGCTTCGGAACTCACCGGGTCAAGACCGCTAAAAGGCTCATCTAGAATCATGAGTTTCGGTTCTCCAATGGCGGCCGCAATGAATTGCACCTTCTGGGTCATACCCTTGCTGAGCGTTTCAACGAAACTCGCTGCAAGGTGACCTAAACCTAACTTTTCCAGCCATGCATCGACCTGGACGGCTGCATTGGGTACTCCGCGAAGCTGAGCGTGGAAACGTAATAGCGCCCGAACGGTCATCTTCTTGTAAATTCCACGCTCTTCCGGGAGATAACCGATCAATCCAACCAAACGCGATGACAACTTGGCGCCGAGAACACGAACCTGGCCGCAATCCGGCAGGAAGATACCTGTAATCATGCGCATGGTCGTGGTCTTGCCCGAGCCGTTAGGACCGATTAGCCCGTAAATGGATCCTTCCGGAATCGCAAACGAAAGATCATCTACGGCCGTAACAGATGCAAAGCGTTTGGTTACATCTTCGAATTCGACACTGAAAAGCCCCACTACCACCTCCTCAACTCGCGTAAGATTAGAAAGAGCACAGAAATGAGGACGAAAGCGGCTGCCAGCGCCGAGCCGCCCACTTGTCCTCCGATAAATGCAAGGATCAGAACAAACCAAAAACTCTTGATGACCAACATCGCTCCCGGAGCGATTCGAAATGGCCCGGCAGTATATTTCAGCCAGGACGCCGGTCCTCCGGCGCCTGCGCGTAGATCGGTAACTGGCGGAAACAAGAAGCTAACGGCCGTAGAGAACAGAAGGCCCGCTACGCTTCCGGCGAACAGAACCCAGGGCGGCAGGGCCAAGGCTCGATCCCCAAATGAGAGCGCCAGTTGGGATAAATAAGAGAACCCCAAGCCGAGGACCAGGCCGCGCATCATCCTTTTAAAGAGAGATCGTTTCCCTGGAACAGCATAGGCATTATCAATCATCAGACCAAAGAGAACCCATGCGGCTGGGATTGCAAGCCTCAGCAAACCGGAACCTTGAAAAAGAAACGTTTTGCCCTCATACCAGGCGGCAGCCAGAAATGACAAATACAGAGGTATCGCCTGCATCAGTAATACTTGCGGATCTACCGTGCGACGTATCCTGCTGAAGATGACCATTGGGAGGACCCGAACAGCCTCACCTACGTATTGTCTTGAGGAAGCGCAGCTTTCTTGAAGGTCGCCAAGGACCTCCTCACGACATGCGGATGGAATGAGGAGCCGCAAAATCCTTTCCACGGCCTTTGGAGGAGCAGGACTCATCCGTTCGTCTCCTTCCTCCACCGCTTGCCCCACTCTTTAGCCCATTCTTTTCCCCAAACCTCCGCTATGCCTTCCGAGATTCGCTTGGCGGTGATAGCCGATTCTTGTAATGCGCGCTCACCTAGTGCGTCGAGACGATAACAGCGTTTGGCGCGCCCGCCTCGCTCGGGTGTTGGGTCGGAAAGCCAGGAAGCAATAAAGCCCTTGTCCTCAAGACGGTCGAGAGTCACGTAGACTGCTCCACGCGACACCGATTTCGGCCGCGCCAATTCCTGCACCTTTTGATGGATTGTCACGCCATAGGCGTCGTCGCGAAGCGCCAAAATCGCGGTAAGGACCAACTGCTCAAACTGACCGAGTGAATCGAGGCGGGGCATATATGGCAAACATTGTAGGACAAATAACTTCATCCGTCAATATGCTCCAGATGCTCCAGATGCTGCTCCGGATTTGAGTCACACCTTTTTCAAATTTCTTTGCCCGTAGATCCAACGCCTTAGCACCCCTTCACCCTCTCATCCCGCACACCCGCCCCCAGACTGAACGCGTGGCGCACGCACTCGTGCGTGCCGCGTCGAGACTCGTCTCGACGCCTAGATCAAACCCATGTCAACCGCCAAACAAATCGCGGCCAATCGCCGCAACGCACAGAAATCCTGTGGCCCCAAATCCGTCGAGACCAAGGCCAAAGTCGCTCAGAACGGCGTCAAGCACGGCCTCTGCTCCAAATTCCGCGTCCTTGAAGAACTCGAAAAGCAGGAAAACTACGACGCTCTCCTGAACCAGCTCATGGAAGACGAGCAGCCTGTCGGCCAGGCCGAAATCGAGCTGGTCGTCAAAATGGCCGAACACACCTGGCTCGCCAATCGCGCCCTGCGCTTCCAGAACCAATGCTTTGCGCTCCAGCCGAAAACTCCCGAGCAGGCCAAAAACGGCGACATCCCCGTCGAGGTCGAGGTTCAACCCCTCGAACTCTACATGCGCTACCACGCCGCGCACGACCGAGCCTACCAACGCGCCTCCGCCGAGCTTCAGAAACGCAAGAAAGCACGGCAGTTAGCCGAAATTGGCTTTGCTTCGCAAAAACGCGCTCAGGCCGAAGAATCGCGCAAAGCCGAAAAGCACGCCGTCCAGATAGCTACCGCCAATTTGCGCAAACAACGGGAAGAAATGAAGCTGGGCGACGCTCTCGTCAAAATGCTCCCCCCCGATTTCGATCTTTCTTCCCTCGACCAGGCCTTTCCCGCCGCCGCGACCCAGCCCGGCCACTGGAGGGCTAACAGCCAAAAGCTAACAGCTAGCACCCTCCGAGAGCCAATATACGAATGGTGACCGTGGTTTTCATTGCTCCCATCTGTTTGCTCTGCGTTCTGTTGGCGCTCTTGTCGCGGCGGCTGCAAACGATCCTGCGCGCCTTGTTCGCGCGCCGGCCGGTGCTCATCTTTGCCGTTGCCGCGGCGTTGGCTGCGGTATTTTGCGCGACTGCGGCATGCGTTCATGCGCTGAGCTTGCCGCTGCTGCTGGCCGTTTTCGGATACATGATGATCCCGGCTGCGTGTATCTATTGGACCCAAGCGGATTTCGCCGTGATTCTCATGCTCTGGCTGCCGCTGGAATTGGGAGTCGGAGCGAGCCTCGTGCCGCGATATGCGCAAGGCGTTCTGCACGCGACCGCTTACGCCATCGCTTTGCTGCTTGCCGTGACGCTGTTCTTGCTCGTGCGCCGCTGGGACGGCATGCGCTATCATCTGCCGCGGAAATGGACCGATCTCCGCAATGTTGCGATCGGCTATCTGGTCTCAGCGGCGACAATGATCCCGCTCGGGCTGTGGATCGGTTTTCTTGCGCATCCGCACCTCGCGCAGGTATCGGCCGGCGGCGCATTCGAGCGCTTTGTCTTCATTTTTTTCGCAACGGCATTTCCGGAAGAGATCCTATTCCGCTCGCTCATCCAAAACTGGCTCACGCGCCGGCTCAGGCGTTCCTGGCAAGCGGTCGCGATTGCCGGAGTCATTTTCGGCGCCGCGCATCTGGATAACGGCCCGGGAGCCTTGCCGAACTGGCGCTACATGGCGGAGGCGACAATCGCCGGCTGGATCTTCGGCGCCATCTTCTTACGCTCGAGCAGCGTACTGGCCTCCACTGCCGTCCATGCGGCCGTCGATCTGACCAAGCACTTATTTTTCTGAAGACACGGCAGCTTCCATCATGGCTATGTTAAGCGCGTGTGCCGGCTGGGAACCTTGCGGCCATTTCACAGGTAACTGCTGCCATCCAACTCCGCCGTCAGCGGACCTGTAAACCTCGCCTTCGGAGGAGAGATAGAAGACGTCGGGTTCGACCGTGCTCGCGGCCACAACTGCGATTCTTCGCTTTTGCGAATCGGGCAGGCCGTTCCGGACTTCGCACCATGGTTCGTCATCGGAGCGGCGGTAGACGAAGCTGTTGGCGGTATTCTTCCCATGTGCCTCGCGCGCGCTTCGTGATGCGGTGACCAGGACCGTATCCGGGCTGGCGAGGCTGACCGCCAGGCTCCAGCAATACCTGTGCGCCAATCCATCGTGGATGCGCCGCCAGGCGTCGCCGCCGTCCACGCTTTCAAAATAACCATCGCCCGCCGCCGAATAGAGTCGGGCCAGTGTGCTTGGGTGCATGGCGAGCGTGTGTGTGTCTCTCGGGCCGCCCGGAACCCGGTCGCGCCACGTTTGCCCGCCATCGTCGCTGCGGAGCAAGGCCCCAGCTTCGATCGCCACGTGCAAGCGGCGATGCACATGCAGATCGGGCAGGATGTAGCGCACATGATGGGTTTCTGGCCGTGGAGGGAAACTCCATTCCGGCGCGGAAGGCAGGTTCAGAAACGTGGGAAGGCGATGCCAGGTTTCGCCGCCATTACCGGAGCGAAACATGGCGCTCGGCTCCGTGCCGGCGTAAACCGAATCTTCGGCCACTGCCAGCGACATCACTTTCTCATTCTCAAGTCCGCACGACCGCCAAGTGGCGCCGCCATCGTCGCTGCGAAAGACTCCTTCCCCGAAAGTTCCGCAGTATACGCGGTTCGGCTCGCTCGTAGCCGCGGCAACCGACTGGACCTGCTTGCCTTTCAGCCGAGTCTCGCCGCGCCAGGTTTCGCCCGAGCCCGAGACGACATTCACTCCCTGAGCGGTGGCGAGATAAATCCTGGTTTCCATATCTCGCTTTTTGGACGCTCCCGGATCGGAAACTTATTCATACCGGAGCGCCTCCATGGGGTCGACTTTGGCTGCGCGCCGCGCGGGGACGTATGTAGCAAGCAGGGAAACCAGCGCGACCAGCAACGCGACGGCGATCGCGACGGACGGCCCTTGTGGAGCGAAACCGTCGAACAGACCCGAGAAGAGATGCGGCAGCGGCAGCGCAAGGAGGAAGCCGATTGCGCATCCGATCGCGGTCAGCAAGCCGCCCTGGCGCAGGACAAGGCCCAGCACGTCATTTTTTTGCGCGCCGAGGGCTACACGGATGCCCATCTCGCGCGTTCGCTGGGCGACGGAGTAGGCGATCACCCCGTAGATACCGACAGCGGCCAGCACGAGCGCGAGGCCGGCGAAAATTCCCATCAATCCAAGCATCAAGTTGCGGCCGCCCATATCATGGTCGATCAGACCGTGCATGGTCCGAATTCTTCCTTCGACCTGGTTTTTGTCCACCGACCAGACCGCGCGGCGCAGCATAGGCGCGAGCGCCGCAGGTGCAACGCGCGACCGCACGATGAGCGCCATCGAAGACCACGCGTCAAACGGAATTTGTAAATAGGACTCGTACATCTGCGGTTGGGGAGTAAGTTCGCCCAGGTAAGTATTCGCATTTCCCACGATGCCGACAATTTGCGCCTGATTGTGGTTGCCATAGTCCACCTTGATCTGTTTGCCGATGGCATTTCCCTCTGGGAAGAAATGCTGGACAAACTTCCGGTTGACGATGGCCACGACGGGACCGTGGGCGTTGTCGTCGAACGAAAAATTGCGGCCCTTCATCAGCGGGATCTCCATCGTGCGGAAATAGTCCGGCCCAACGACGAAGAAATTCGCCGATGGGAGTTTCGACTGAGATACAGGCGCGCGCCCCACAACAGCAAAAGGTCGGCTATAGGAGCAATTCATCGGTAGGCAATAATTCAAGCCGGCGTCCTGCACCCCTGGCAGGTTTCTCACCTTTTCCGTTGCCTGCTTGAAAAGCGCAATCCGCGTCCCAAAGTCCTTGTATCGCGGGCTGTTTGCGTCCAGGCTTGCGATCATTAAGTGCTGCGGATTAAAGCCGTTGGGCTCAGTCAATTGCCGGACAATTTCGCGCATCATCACGCCCGCGGCAGCCACAAGAACGAGGGCAAGCGCCACTTCTCCGGTCACGAGCACGCTGCGCAGGCGGCTGCTGCCCAAACCTCCCGATCCGGTCCGGCCGCCCTCGCTGAGCGCGTCGCGCGGGTTGGCTCTCGAAGCTCGCAGGGCAGGCACAAGGCCGAACACAAGGGAAGTCACCAGAGAGGCCGCCAGAGTGAAGAGCAGCGTTGGTGCATCCAGGCGGAATCCCGCCGCGACCTGCGAGCCGTATTCGTTGAAATGGAAGCCTGCCCGAAAAAGCTGAATGCCCCAGATGGACAGCAGCAGGCCTAACCCGCCGCCGGTCAAAGCGAGCAACAGATTTTCTACCAGCATTTGCCGGAGCAGCCGTATGCGGCTCGCGCCCATGGCCGACCGGATGGCTAATTCGTGAGTCCGGCCGGCGCCTCGCGCAAGCAGCAATCCCGCGATATTCGCGCAGGCAATCAGTAGCACCAAACCCACCACGGTCATCACGAGCGTGAGGCTCTTCCGAACGTTAGCCCACCGGATTTTGTATTCCTGGAGCGTCAGGACCGTGACGCCCCAATCTTTGTTTGTCTTGGGATAGCGTTGCGCGAGCCGTTTCGCGATCAGGCTCATTTCCGCCTGAGCCTGCTTGACGCTTACGTCCGGTTTCAGACGTCCCAAAACCAAGTTGATGTAGTGATTGCCTCGTCCGGAATCTTCGGGGCGGAAAACGAGCGGAGCCCATAGCTGCGGCGCTTCGAGCGTGCTTTCGGCGCTCGGCGGCATCACGCCGACGATGGTGCACGGAACGCCATTAATTTTGAGCTTCTTTCCGATCACGTTCGGATCGGAGCCAAAGCGCTCGCGCCAGAGCCCGTCGCTCAGGATCACTACATCGCTTTTTCCGGCCTGAGCTTCGCTGGGTAAAAACGGACGCCCGAGCACGGGCATTAAACCAGTGACCTGGAAATAGTTCGGCGTAACGCGATCGCCGGGCACCGATTCCGGCGCGCCCTTGCCGGTCAGAGTGAACGAGCGTCCGGTCAGGACCGCGGCCATCGCCTCGAACGCATTATTCTGCTTTTGCCAGGATTTGAAGTCCGGCGCTGTGGTCCATGCTAAATCGGAATCCGCGGCTTTGGAAGAAACCGCGCACAACCGGTCCGGATTTTTCACCGGCGGCTTTCGCAGCAGGATCGCGCTGACCGCGCTGAAGATGGTGGTGTTCGCCGCAATGCCCAGCACCAGCGTAATGATGGCCACCGCCGTGAAGCCGGGATTCTTCCCCAGCATCCGCATCGCGTAGCGCACATCACGCACGAAGTTCTCGATCAAGCTGACGCCTCTCGTATCTCGGCACTCCTCTTTGGTTTTCTCCAGCGGCCCAAACTGGCGCTGCGCCATCAGCCGGGCCTCGGGCTCGCTCATGCCGGAAGCCATGGCCTCCTTCACAAGTTGCTCGAAATGAATTTCGATCTCGCGCCGCAGATCCGCCTCCGTGCCAGACCGGCGGAACAACGAACGAAGGCGATGCAGGATTACGTAGATGGATCGCATAAGCGTTCCTTTCTAAGCTGTTTCGATGACCAGTCGGACGGCCGAGGAGAGCCGGTTCCAGCTATTGAGTTCACGCTCCAACTGCTTCCTGCCCGCGCGCGTCACGGAATACACCTTCGCGGGACGGCCCAGATCGGAGTCCTTCCACTCGGCGCCGATCCAGCCCTGCTGTTCGAGCCGATGGAGCGCAGGGTAGAGAGAACCCTGCCCGACGGAGAGCACGTCGCCCGAAAGCATCTGGATGCGCTTGGCGATGCCCCACCCGTGAAGCGGCTCCCGCGCAATGGTCTTGAGGATGAGGAGATCGAGGGTTCCTTGGATCAGGTCCGATGGCTTTGGCATGACGACTATCGACAATATACCTCGATAATCGACAATGTGCAAGACCTTCGCGAGCTTCGCGGGCACGTTCGCATCGAAACAAGCAGCTTTGTGCTGACTGCCGATCAAGCGAACTTCCATTTCGCGACGCATGATATTTCCGCGCACGGGAACGTACATGTGAAATTGAAATAGGCGGTGCAGCGACGAGTAAAATGGCGAGCGGACAAGCACGATGACCGCGCAGGATTTCCGACGGATTGCGCTCAGTCTGGAAGGCGCCGAGGAGGGCTCGCACATGGGAGCCGCGGATTTTCGCGTCGGCGGCAGGATCTTTGCAACCCTTGCCTCGCAAAAGCAAGGATACGGAAACCTGATGCTCACGCCCGAGCAGCAGGCGGCCTTCGTGGAAGAAATGCCCGATATTTTCTTGCCGATTTCAGGTGGCTGGGGACGGATGGGATCGACACATATCCGGCTATCCGCGGCCACTGAGGAAGTCTTGGAGGGTGCCCTACGCACGGCATGGAAGTTACGGCGGGGCAAAAACGCCCGGGCACGGCGTAAAAATCCCGCCCGAGAGCCGCGAGACGGAAGTGATTGATTTTATTGGCGCGCCCGGAGAGGCTCGAACTCCCGACCTATTGATTCGAAGTTTGACAGGTCTGGGTTATATTATTGATTCTTTTCGTGGCGGGCACCTCGTTTCACCGTCTCCTGCGGCCTCTTCGGCGCTAATTGAACCCGAAATTGAACACGCGTTTCGGGCGCTTTCCAATGCGGTGATTCCCAGCCCGATGGTGTTGTCCGGCGCGGCAGATCGGCTGGCGTTGTTACCGCGTGTCTGCGCGGGCTGCGCGGCGGAAATTGAACAGAAACCACTGCTCGGAGGAGTTGCGGCGCTTTCGGATCGCTGAGCCAGCTTCCGGATCGCCGAACTGATCGCCCGTGCAGCATATTCGAGGAGCGGTGTGTGAGCTCGCCCGCCAAAATAATTTCGAGCTCACTTTATCTAAACACAAACGCAGGCGAATCGAATCCTGCGAGCTGGTGCGCGACCTCCGCGACCAGCAGCGGCAAGATCTGGCGTTTCATTCACGACCATTCGTATTGTGTGGGCTCCCGATTCGCCGCCCCGCGCCGGGAACCCTGAAGTACAGCCGGCGGAATGGCCGGTTCGTTCTGGAAATTATTGGGCACCCCGATTTTGGACTGCCCTTCGGGCAAGACCGCCTTATCCCGCTCTGGGTGGCGACGCTTGCGGTTCGACTGAGGAGCAAAACGGTTCTGTTTCGCTCTGCAGCCGAGATTCTGGAGGAATTCGATCTGCCCAGAGATGGTC
>JBOGMI010001170.1:0-15809 GCA_050746645.1 Bryobacteraceae bacterium
CTGGTCAACGCGACCGACGACCGGTTTGTGATTATGGGATCGGGCGACGAACTGCGCCTTTCCTATCCGGCGGCGAATTTACCAAAACTTCCCGCGGGGTGGTCGCGCGATTTTCTGTTGCTGGTCGATGGCTGGGCCAAGGATGCCGATCCGAATACGGCGTTCAGCCAAAGCGTGATGCCCTTGCCCTTCCACGCCATGAGCTCTTATCCCTATCCGAAGGGCGAGCATTACCCCAACGACCCCGAACATGAAAAGTACGTCCGCGACTATCTGACGCGCCCCGCGCTACGCCTGATCCAACCGCTTGCGCCTTAACCTGCGTTGGGCCAGCCTTTCTAGGCGGCGCTGCTTTTCTGCCCACTCTAAACTTAATTGTTGAAGTCGAAACCGATGCGCACCACCGCTTCGGTCGCTTTGCCGCCCGCTTGGAAGGGCTGAAATCTCCACTTTTTCGCGGCCGCAACCGCCGCGTTCCCCAGAATTGGATTCCCCGAGACGACATTGGCCTTCTCCACTTTCCCGGAGGTGCCCACATACATATCCAGCACCACGTGTCCCGACAGCCTCATCTGCCGCGCCAGTACCGGATAGGCCGGCCGCACTTTTTGCACGATCGACTTGCGCGCCTGTGCTTCCGGCACTCGTACCGTGGTGGCGAATGCGCTCTGGCAAAGGAAAAGACCGGCCGCCAGCGCGGGAATCAGCCAAGCAGCCCTGGACGGCTTCAGACGATCTTTGCACGGATTGCTCATGATTGGTTGCCTGTCCTAGCTCTTATCGGTAGTACTAGCGAACCGTTGAGGGACCCGATCAATATTTTTGATTGGCGTTGGCACACTAATCCGGATTAGGATCGGGGAGTAAGGACGGTCCCGCGAATGATCCAACGCAGTTTTTCAGTATTGTTATTCAGCCTAGGGGCCGGAATGATTTGTGCCCAAACTGCTCAGTGGCATGGTGTTGACTTTAGCGGCCTCGCCGATGGCTATTACAGCTACAACCATAATGATCCGTCGTCTGGCCTGAATCAGTTCTATACATTCGACGACAAGACAGACCAATGGGACTTAAATCTGCTAAAGGCCACGGTCAATAAAGACCCGGATCCGGTCGGCTTTCGTGTCGATCTCGGCCTTGGCCGTGCCATGGAGACCATGCACACACCGTCGCCTGATCCTTCCTTCTTCAACTACGTTGAGCAGGCATACGTCAGCCTGAAGCCGAAGCGCTGGAAAGGGTTCGAAGCGGATTTCGGAGATTTTGTAACTTCCGCAGGGGCTGAAGTGATCGAGACGAAAGACGACTGGAATTATTCGCGCTCGCTGCTATTCACACTTGCCATTCCGTTCTATCACTTTGGCGTTCGCACGTCGATGCCCGTCGGCTCAGGCGTGACCGTAGGCTTGCAACTGATTAACGGCTGGAACGAAATTGTAGATACGCACGGAAACAACATGCAAACGGCAGGGTTAACCGCCGTTCTGACTAGAAAGACGTTTACATGGAGTAATACCTATTACACCGGTCCGCAGTATACGAGCACAACCAAAGGTAACCGAAGCCTCTACGACACGGTGCTTCTGTTTACGCCGTCGACAAGGTTTAACGCTTACGTAAACTTCGATTATGGTCGCCAGCAAGGATTACTCTCTGGACTGAATTACTGGGAGGGAATAGCCGTTGCCGCTCGCTATCAATTCAGCAGGCATTTTGCGATAAGTCCGCGGGTGGAGTATTACGACGATGCGACTGGATTCACTACCGGCGCTCCCCAGCGTCTCCATGAGGTTACCCTCACAGGAGAATACAAAGTGGTCCGGGGATTTCTTGCCCGGATCGAATACCGGCACGACGGCTCCAACATTCCCTACTACACCCGCGGAAACTCCGAAGCGCCTGCAAAGACTCAGTCCACGGTATCGGTGGGCCTGATCGCTTACTTCCCAGCTCGCCAATAACACCAACAGAGCCGCGGCCGCCAGGGAGCGGTGCCGGCGCTGCTAGAATAAGTCAAAGCGCGAGCTCCCTCGCGCCCATCTCCAAAGCCGGCATAGCTCAGTTGGTAGAGCATCTGATTTGTAATCAGAGGGTCGGGGGTTCGAATCCCTCTGCCGGCTCCAACCGTTTCCGGTACCTGTCGGGATGAGGGTCTTTTCCAGCTCCGAGCCAAGACATGCCGATCGAAAGCCTAACCGTTCTCCTGGTCCTGATTGGCTTAGTTTCGGCAATCACGTGGGTGGCGCGGCGGCTACGCATCCTGGAGCCGGTGCTGCTCACGATTGCCGGAATCGTGCTGAGTTTTATCACGATCTTCCCCACTATCAAGCTGGATCCAAAAATTGTTTTGCTATTCGTGCTTCCTCCCTTGGTGTACCAGGCGGCGGTAGAACTGCCGTGGGAAGATTTTCGAGGCAATGTGCGTCCCATTTCGCTGTTTGCGGTGGGCTTGGTGCTGGCGACGAGCGCCCTTGTGGCCGTAGTCGCCTATTTTATGGTCCCGAGCGTCAGTTGGCCGGAAGCATTTGCCTTGGGGGCGGCGGTCGCTCCCACCGATACGGTGGCGAGTATCGCGGTATCCGATCGCCTGGGGTTGCCCCGGCGGCTGCTTGCGATCGCCCAGGGCGAGGGGCTGGTGAACGATGCGGTCGCTCTCACTCTGCTCAGAGTCGCAGCGGTGGCCATCCTGGCCCACCAGTTCTCGGCCTCGGCAGCGTTCGTTCGCTTCGCGGCGATTGTGATTGGAGAGCCGCTCTACGGCGCGGCCATCGGTTGGCTCGCGGTTAATATCCGGCGTAAAGTGGCCGATTCCCGCGTGGAGTTCGCGGTTTCGCTTCTCACTCCTTTTCTCGCGTTTTTGATTCCCGAATCGCTTGGAGGCTCGGGCGTAATCGCCGCCGCCACGGCGGGGATGTATGTCAGCCTGCGTGCCCCCGAATTGGTCTCCTCCGAAACGCGCTTGAGCCTGACGGGGACTTGGGGTACCCTGATTTTCCTCCTCGAAGGCGCCCTGTTTCTCCTCACCGGTATGCAGTTTCGCTCCATTGTTCACGGCACTCCGGGACTGAGAGGCTTTCACACTCTGGCAACCGCCGGGGCCGTGGTCGGGGTCGTCATTATCTTGCGAGTGGTCTGGACCTGGCCGGCGATCTGGCTCACCTATCGTTTTCAGGGCTCTCGCAAGCAACCCAAACTCCCGAACCGACACATCGCGTTTCTGTCCTGGTGCGGCATGCGCGGTGGCATCTCCCTTGCTGCGGCGCTTTCGCTCTCTACCGAAGTTCCCGACAGAAATCTGATCCTCTTCATCACCGCCTGTGTCATCGTCGGAACGCTCATCCTGCAAGGCGGGTCGCTGCCATTTTTGGTGCGTAGACTGGGCCTGGACAAGGATGCGCGCCTGGAACGGGGCGCATCGCGGGACCTGGAACGCGAGGCCAGGATGGAAGCCGTCGCCGGAGCTCTCGAAAGCCTTGGTCATCGCGGAACCGAAGCGGCGCCCATCCGCGATGAATACGAACATCGTCTGGGCATGTTGCAACACCACGAACGGGAAGAGCAAGACGTGGGACCAGCGGGTTACCGCAAGGACCTGCTGCGCATCCGCATGGATGCCCTGGCTGTGGAACGGGGCAAGCTTCTGGGTATGTACCGCGAAGGCCGCCTCCCCGAGCGCGTGATGCGCCGCATCGAACGCGATCTCGATCTGCGCGAAGTGCGGCTGCGGCAATTGGCCTCGGCGAGGGATTGAGCCGGCACCTAATGCCTGGTGTGCTCCACGAAGGTTTCCGGCTCGATATTCCTGCGCGAATAGGAGGTCCGGAGATGGCCGTAAATCACGCGCAGGATGGCGATCGCAGGCACCGAAAAGAACATTCCGGGAATGCCGCCGATCGCCTCGCCCGCCAGCACCCCGAAGAGCACCAGCAGCGGATGCATTTCAATTCCGGCGCTCATCAAATAGGGGTTCAAAATGTAATCCTGAAAGAGCCGGAAGGCGCCCCAGAAAACCGCAATCCCGATCAGGCTGGACCCCGTGATAGCGGAGACGATCAGCAGGATGACCAAAGCAGCGGCGGGGCCGATGACCGGTATGAACTCAAGGATTCCCGCGATCCCGGCAAGCAGAAGTTCATACTGATATTGCATGATGCCGAGGAACACGGCCCAGGCGGAAAACGACACGATCGCCAGCAGCACCAGCGCGCGGATGTAACGCTTGAGCACGGAATGAATGTCGTTCAGGATCAGATCGACCATCGTACGGTCGTGCTCGTGGTCCACCGCTCCAAGCAGGGAAACACGGATATGGCGCGCATCTTTTAAGAAGAAGAACGCGAGGATCGGCAGCAGAATAAACGGCAGCGTGGAAGCGACGCCGGAGAGGATGTGGGTTCCGGCGGCCTGCAGGAGGGGCCCGAAGTGCGCCTGCAATTGGGTAGCCTCATGATGCATGAATCCGATGATCTGGGCCCGCAGCGGCTCCAGCCAGTTGGGCAAAGGAAGCGTCGCGAACTTACCCGAGTTCATCAGCTTCGGCAAACTCGTTACTAAGCTGGTTGCCTCGGCGATGAACCGGGGTATAAGCAAAAACCCGACCACCACTAAGACGCCCATAAACGCGGTGTATACCAGCGCCAGCGCTACCGTGCGGCGGCGGGGAAGAAAGCGCTCGATGAGGCTCACCATCGGCCAGAGTGCGTAGGCGAAAAAGATGGAGGCAGCAAACAGAATCAGCGTGTTGCGAATAAAATAGACAACGGTCAGGATCAGGCCGAACAAAAAGACGGTCCAGATTACCCGGAGCGCCCGCTCGTCAATCCCTAACATGACTGTTAGACTAACAGGTGCTCGCCACCCTCGCGGTGGTTCGAAACAGGCATCCGATGCAGGCATCCGGACGCGAATTGCGCCGATTGGCAGGGGAGTTGCGCGCGCTCGAAGACAGGCTTCGCTTGGGCGGCGGCCCCGCGAAAGTCGAGAAACAGCATAGGGCCGGAAAGTGGACGGCCCGCGAGCGGATTGCCCGGCTTGCCGATTCTGGAGGGGTGTTTTTGGAGATCGGGCTGCTGATTGCCCATGACCGGTACGACGGACAAGCGCCGGCGGCTGGCGTGGTCACCGGGGTCGCCAGGATCGAAGGACGCCCGGCCGTGATTGTGGCCAATGATGCCACCGTGAAAGCGGGAGCCTGGTGGCCGGAAACCATCGTCAAAATTCTGCGCGCGCAGGAGATCGCCATGCGGAACCGCGTGCCCATCATTTATCTGGTGGATTCGGCCGGCGTGAACCTTCCCTTGCAGGACGGCATCTTCCCCGGACAGTACGGCGCGGCGCGCATCTTCTACTACAACTCGCTGATGCGGCGCCGCCTGCGCATTCCGCAGATTGCGGCGGTAATGGGGCCTTGTATCGCGGGCGGCGCCTATCTGCCGGCGCTCAGCGATGTCATGATTATGGTCGAAAAGACCAGCTTCATGGGCCTCGGAGGACCCAATCTGGTGAAAGGCGCGGTGGGCGAAACCGCCGACGCCGAAACCCTCGGCGGAGCCCAAATGCACACCAGCGCGAGCGGCGTCGCGCACTACCGCGCGGAGAGCGACGAGGCATGTTTGGAGCTGATTCGCGGCCGCTTCCGCATCATGCCGCCTCCTGCCCCTCCGCATCGCGGCAGCGAGCCGAAGCTGGATGCCGAAGGCCTCTATGACGTGCTGCCGAATGACCACCGGTTGCCGTACGCAATGGAAAATCTGCTCGACCGCATTCTCGACGCGGGCGATTTTCTCGAATTCCAGCCGGAATATGCACCGGAATTCCTGTGCGCGACGGCGCGGTTGAATGGCCGGCCCATCGGTGTCATCGCCAACCGGCGCGGCTTCCTCAAAACGCACGCGGGACCTCGCGTGGGCGGCATCGTGTACACGGAATCGGCGCGCAAAGTGGCCTATTTTGTCGAAGACGCCGAGCGGCAGCGGTTGCCGCTGCTCTATGTTCAGGATGTCTCGGGCTTCATGGTAGGCGTCGAAGCGGAAACCGGCGGCATTATTCGGGCAGGCGCGGAAATGGTGGAAGCGATGGCCTGCGCCAGCGTGCCCAAGGTTGTATTGACCGTGAATCATGCAAGCGGCGCGGGCTACTATGCGATGGCTGCGCAAGGCTTCGACCCGAATTTCACTTTCGCTTGGCCAAGCGCGCGGATCGGCGTGATGGAAGGCGATTCGGCGGTGCAGGCGATCTACGGTCCTGAGTTGGAGCGCTCGAAACCCTCGCCGGAGCTCGAAGCAAAAATTGCCCAGACCCGGGCGGATTACGAGCGCTGGCTCGACGCCAAATATGCGGCGGCACGTGGGCATTGCGATGCGCTGATCGATCCGAAAGAGACGCGGCGCGTGCTCGATTTCGCCTTCGACGTAGCCTGCGCCAACGACCGCCCCGAACATTTGCCTATCGAGTTGCTCGCGCCGAAAGCGGCCGATCGATGATACGCATCGCAAACGGTCAAGGCTTTTGGGGCGATTGGCTCGAAGCACCGCTGCGCCTCGCCAAAGACGGTCCGCTCGATTACCTCACGCTGGACTATCTGGCCGAGGTGACCATGTCGATTCTGCAAAAACAGCGGAACGCCGATCCGAACCTCGGCTATGCGAAGGATTTTCCGCCGCTTCTGGCGCGCCTGCGCGAACCCATTCTCGAAAAGAATCTGCGCGTGATTGCCAACGCCGGCGGCGTGAACCCGATTGCTTGCGCGCGCGAAGTTCGGCGGCTCGCGCCGGAATTAAAAATCGCTGTCGTGCTCGGCGACGATATTCTCGATCGCATTGGCGATTTCGAGTTGCGCAACATCGATACGGGCGCACCCGTTACTTCGATTCGCGATCGCATTCAGAGCGCGAATGTCTACCTCGGAGCGTTCCCGCTCGCCGAAGCCTTGGCGACGGGCGCGCACGTCGTGATTACCGGCCGCTGCGCCGATGCCGCCCTCGCGCTCGCGCCGATGATTCACGAATTCGGCTGGAAATCGGACGATTGGGATCTGCTCGCGAGCGGCATCGTTGCCGGCCACGTTATCGAATGCGGCGCGCAGGCCACCGGAGGGAACTGCCACGCCGATTGGCAATCTACGCCCGATTTCGCGAAGATCGGTTATCCCATCGTCGAGGCGCATCACGGCGGTGAAATGGTGATTACGAAACATCCGGGCACCGGAGGGCGCGTCACGCGAGCAACCGTTACCGAGCAGCTCGTCTACGAGATCGGCGATCCGCGGCGGTACATGACGCCGGACGTAATCGCGAATTTCACTTCCATCCGCCTCGCCGAAGATGGTCCGGATCGCATACGCATTTCGGGCGCGACAGGTGAGCCGAGGCCGGAAATGCTGAAGGCTTCGATTTCGTATCACTTCGGATGGAAAGCGGTCGGAACGCTGGTCTACACCGCGCCGGATGCACTTGCAAAGGCGGAGATGGCGGACCGCATTGTGCGGCAAAGAATCGACGATCTGGACCTCCGCTTCGAAAAAGTCCACACCGAGCTGTTGGGCGGAGACGCCGAGGTACAACTGCGGATCGGCGTTCGGGGCCGGGACAAGCAGGCGGTCGAACGCTTCACGCGGGAAATGATCCCGCTGGTGCTGAGCGGTCCGCCGGGCGCGACGGGCTACGGGGAGGGCCGGCCGCCGATGCGAGAAATCGTCGCTTATTGGCCGGCGCTCGTGCCGCGTGACGTGGTTCGGCCGCGCGTGAAGGTTATCCAATGAAAATCCCGCTCTCGCGCATCGCGCATGCCCGCTCCGGCGATAAAGGCGACGTATCGAATATAGGGCTGATCGCCTATCGGCCTCGGCATTACGATCTGCTCGCGCGCGAAGTGACGGCGGAACGAGTCAAGGCACATTTCGGTGCGCTTGTCGAAGGGCCAGTCAGACGTTACGAGATGCCGAACCTGTACGCGCTCAATTTTGTGATGGAAAAATCCTTGGCCGGCGGCGGCACCATTTCTCTGCGCACCGATGCGCAGGGGAAAACGCATGGCGCGAAGCTGCTAACCATGGAGATCGAGGCGGACCCCGATGAGTTTGATCGTTGAACGCGAAGGGCGCGTGTTGCATCTTCGGCTCAACCGGAGCGAGAAACGCAATGCGCTGAACACCGAAATGTGCGCGGCAATTGCCGATGCGGTGCAAGCGGCACAAGATGATCCGCGGACGGGATGCATTTTACTTTCCGCCGCCGGGAAGGCTTTCTCGGCCGGCATGGACCTCGATGAAGCGATGCATGGCGCGGATCTGGAATCGGTTCACGAAGAATTGTTCACCATGGGAGTCAATTCGCTCAAGCCGATCGTGGTGAGCGTGAACGGAGCGGCTCTCGGCGGCGGTCTCGGGTTGGTTGTGCAAGGGCACATTGCGATCGCGAGCGAAGAGGCCAGCTTCGGCCTCACCGAGATTCGTCTGGGCCTCTGGCCGTTTCTGATTTACCGTTCCGTCGCGGCCGCGCTTGGTGAGCGGCGCACGCTCGAACTCAGTCTTACCGGGCGGGTGTTCCTCGCCCAGGATGCACTAAATTGGGGTTTGGTGCATCGGGTTTGTCCCGCGACGGAAGCTGCGGACCGGGCGTATGCGATCGCGCGCGATCTGGCGCAGACGAGCCCGGCGGCGATTGCGGCAGGCATGCGTTATTGGCGGGAATCGCGCAACAAATCATGGAAGGAAGCCGGAGAATTGGCAAGTCTGTTGCGCAAGAAGCTGTTCGCGAGCGGCGATCTGCGCGAAGGCTATGCCGCTTTCAAGGAAAAACGCGAACCGCATTGGCCTTCGCTTTGAAGGCTTTTCCTTTACTGCTGCTTCCTGCACTCAGCGTGCATATTCAGGCAGCCTCTCCAACCTTTTACCGCGACATCCTGCCCATCCTCCAAGCGCGCTGCCAGAACTGCCATCGCAACGGCGAGACCGCGCCCATGCCGCTCGTCACCTACCGGCAAGTCAAACCGTTTGCGGCCGCGATTCGCAAAGCAACTCGAAGCCGCACCATGCCGCCGTGGTTCGCGGATCCCTGCTGCGGCCATTTCTCCAACGACCCTTCTCTGACCAAACAACAGATCGCCGCCATTTCCGCCTGGGTGGATGCGGACGCGCCTGCGGGCAACGCGAACGACGCGCCGCCGCCCGTGCATTGGGTCAAAGGATGGAAGATCGCCCAGCCGGACGTAGTGTTTACCATGCCGGTCGCTAAAAAGATTCCCGCGACCGGCGAACTGCCCTATCAGGAAATCATCATCCCTACGCATTTCAAGAAAGATCGCTGGGTACAGATGTGCGAAATCCGGCCGGGCAACGCTATGGTGGTGCACCACGCGGTGGCCTACGTGCGGCCGCCCAACTCGAACTGGCTGCGCGGCGCGCCCATCGGCGTGCCGTTCAGCGCGAACCAACTGCCCACGCCTAAGCTGCGGCGCGATGCCCAGTGGACCACCAGCGAGATTCTGCTCCTCTATGCGCCCGGAAGCCCACCCGGACGCTGGCCTGAAGGCTTTGCAAAATTCATTCCCGCCAGTTCGGACATCGTGCTGCAGACGCATTACATGCCCATGGGCCACGCGACGGAAGACCGGACCAGCATCGGCCTGGTCTTTGCAAAAAAGCCGCCGCAAAAGCGCGTGCTGACGCTGCAGCTTACCAACGACACGTTTACCATTCCGCCCGGCGACCCGGATATGCGCGTCGGAGTGCATGGATCGATTCCGAACGATTGCCTGCTGCTGAGCCTGTTCCCACACATGCATCTGCGCGGGAAAACATTCAAATACAACCTCTATGTGCCGGGTAAGCCGAAAAGGACGCTGCTCTTCGTCCATTACAATTTCCACTGGCAGCTCCATTACCGGCTCGCCAAGCCGATTCCCTTAAAGCCGGGGGACATTCTGCAGGCCATCGCTACCTTCGATAATTCCAAGAACAACCCGGACAATCCCAATCCCGCGGCAGCGGTGTCCTGGGGCGATCAGAGTTCGTCGGAAATGATGATTGGCTTCTTCAACGTCGCGGTGCCGGCCGGAATCGACAAGAAGCAGTTTTTTGTACGTAAGCGGCGATCGCTCAAGTAGTCAGAGATAACCATGTTGAACCCCAGCGATTCCTTAAGGTGGGTGCCCCACCGTCTTAAGCGATTGATCTGCGTTGCTTTCCACGGCAAGCTCCGATCGGTGGCATTTTTGCAAATCTAAAAAATCCCTTGACTTGCCTCTTTTCTGACACTATAATTAGTGTCATACAACATGCCCAGCGATCCGGATCTCGAACTCCGTGGGAGGCTGATCCGCAGCCTCGGATCTCTTCGTGAGATGCTGCCCGGCTCGTTTGTCGAACGCAAGCGCGCCTGTGGCCGGCCCAACTGTCATTGCGCCGATGGGAAGAACCTTCACTCTCAATTTCAGATCTCGGTCCTAATTGACGGCAAGCCCAAGGCTTTCAACGTTCCCGCCGAGTTGGTCCCGCAGGTACGGCGAAAGATGGAGATGCGCCGTCGCTTCGATGCCGCTGCTGCCACCGTCTGCGGCATCAATTTGAGGAGATTCCTCAGAGAGAAGGGAACCCGCTAGGCTTGTCCCGGCACCGGTTCGAGACTTATCTCGAAAAGGTGTTTGGCTTTTCCGAGTTGGTGCGCGCTCTGCCCGAAGGGCGCCAGTATCCACGGCACAGTTGGAAGAAGATATTCGACGCGGTCTTGCTGGGCGCCGCCATGCAGCTTCCCAGCCTGCTTCAGATCGAGGCCGAGTGCCGGGACGGAGTTCTGGCCAAGCGGATCGGACCGATCAGTGACGATACCATCGGCTATGCGCTCCAACGGCAGGATCCCGAACCGGTGTTCGGGCTGGGTTGCGAAATCGCCCGCCGCCTGAAGCGGAACGGAGTGCTGCGCTCAAACTGGTCCAGAGGATGGGTCGTCGCGGCGGTGGACGGAATCGAAATCTGCAGTTCGTTCACCCGCTGTTGCGACGCCTGCATAGAGCGGCAAGTGCAACGCAAAGTGGGCGGCGAGATAAGAACCGACATTCAGTACTATCACCGCATCGTCGCCGTCGTTGTGGTCAGCGCGCCGTTCCCCATCCCCTTGGGTATCCGCTTTCAGAAGAAGGGCGAAGGCGAGGTCGCCTGCGCGCTGGCCTTGCTGCGGGATTTAGCCGGCCGCCTGGGGCGCCGCTTCCTGGATGTCTTGGTCGCGGATGCGCTGTATCTGCAAGCGCCCTTTGTCCAGGCAGTCGAAGCTCTGGGCTTACGCTGGGCCTTCACTTTGAAAGAGAACCAGCCCGAGTTGTTGCGCGAGGCCGAGCGTTTCACGCAAGGACCTCCCGCTGCCGTGCACGCCGAACCGGGCCAGGAGGTTCGCTGCTGGCACTTGCCGGAAGCCGATTGGCCCGCCGCCGATCGCCTGGTGCGAGTCGTCAAAACGGTTCGCATCGAAAACCGGCGACACGTGGCGGTTCGTCAGGAGGACGGCCGCCATAGGAAAAGCAGATCGCCGGCAATGCGGGAGAGCACCAACTTCTATGCCACCAACTTCGAACTCGGCTCCATCTCGCCGGTGTTCATCCATCGGCTCGGCCGCAGCCGCTGGAGAATCGATACCGAAGTCTTTCAAACCATCACTACCGACTGCCACCTCAAACATCCCGCAGTGCACCAAACCACAGCGCTGGTGGTGTTGACCATGATCCGGCTCCTCGCCTACACGCTATCGCTGGTTTTTTATCAACGCCAGGTTCGCAGCCACGCCCGCCGGAGCATTCCAACCTTTCACGAATTTGCCAAGCGGATCGCGTATTGGTTCCTCGCTCTTGCGCCCGATACTGGCTAAGCCTCAACGCAAGCTGGACTCGGATGTGTCATTAAGGTATCCAGGCGCCGATCGGGCCGCTGCTGCCCCCCTATTCCCTTCGGTCTGAAAAATCAACTCCGCAACGCTACTTGTCAGGTGTTGCTGCTCATTCCGTAGCCATTACAAGTTGTGCCCTTCCTACCGAAGCGCGCAACTTGCCCCAAATCAGCGCTCCCGGATAGCAACGGTCCGACCTTTACGAAATCGCTGTGTTGAACCCGGCCGAGATTGACAATGTTTGCCAATTCCGCTAGTCTGGTGGAAGGCCCTCAATGCCAACACGCAACGTGAATTTGACGGATGAGCTCGACCGTTTCGTTATCTCGAAGGTAGAGAGCGGCCGTTACGAAAATGCCAGCGAGGTCATTCGATCCGCGCTGCGAACACTGGAGCGTGAAGAGGACGAATATGAGGCAAAGCTCGCCGCCCTGCGCGCTGCCATCGATGAGGGCGACACGAGCGGCATTGCCACGGGTCACCCGTTTACACGCGTTCGCGCATCGCTTAAGCTTCCCAAGAAGACCCGCTAATTTGTGGGCGCCTTCCGCCTTTCCCGCCGTGCCGAGGCTGATCTGGCAGAAATCGCGCGCTACACCATGCACGTATGGGGCGCAGACCAGACAATCCGATATCTCGACTCTCTGGAGGAGTGCTGCCAAAAGCTTGCCGAAAATCCGGCGCTCGGCCGGCCCTGTGACTACATCCGGCCCGGCCTCCGCCGCATGGAGCATGCTCGGCATGTGTTGTTCTACCGGCGCGATGCCAGCGGCGTGCTGATTTCCCGTATCCTTCATGAGCGGATGCTCCCCGAGCAGCACGACCTCGACGAGGCGTGAGGCTCCGGCCGCGCGCCGGCAGTTTGCTCCGAAGCCGTAATGGTCTTTTGATTCGCCCCCTCAGCGCTCTGGATGCGCTGCCAAACAGTGCTGAACTGCTCGCGGACTGTCAGGGGTGTACGGCAAGTCAAAGGCAGGCGGGCCAGAATCGGCACGCAGAGAAGACCGCCCAATAGCAGAAACCGGTTGAAGGCTCGAGTACCGCGAAATCCAGGTGAGCTAGGAGCGCTGGGGATCAGAGTAGTTTTGAAGTCTGCCGTATGCATACAGCACTCCGCATAAATATAGTCGAAGTCGAAAGTGCCGGTCGCGCCTGTATATGTAAACGTGCTCGTCACTGGAGCAGTCGGGCCTCCATCGAGCAGAACAGCGGCGTTTGCGGTAAACGTAGTCAACTCTGTCGCTCCGGCTATTCGTGATATGACGTAAATATGTTCTCTAAAGGACGCCGGGATTTCCTGCGCGGATCGGCGTTGACCGTCGGAGGAGCGGCGGCGCTGTCGCTGATTCCGCCATCGATTCGCAAAGCCATGGCAATTCCGGCCAACAATAAGGCTCGGGACATCACCGACATCGAACACGTCGTCGTTTACATGCAGGAGAACCGGGCGTTCGACCACTACCTGGGCACGCTGAACGGTATACGCGGTTTCGGAGATCCGCGGCCGGTCCGGCTTCCGGGCGGCCGCTCGGTGTGGCAGCAGCCAAGCCAGGAGCATCCCGACGGCTACGTGATGCCGTTTCACGGCGACTCACGCACGACCAAAGCCTATACGGTGGATGGTTCGGGGCAAAGCCATCAAGACAATCTGACCATCCTCAATCATGGACGGTACGACCGCTGGGGTAAGACCAAAGAGCTGCATAAGCGGATGGTTTACTATACGGCGGCCGACCTGCCCTTCTACTATGCTCTGGCCAGCGCATTTACCGTTTGCGATGCATATCACTGCTCGACGCTGACGCAGACTTACCCGAATCGGCTCCACTTGATTAGCGGATGCAACGGCGGAGGGAAGGTGGGCGGCGATCCGATCATGAGCAATGCCGGGACGGATGAAACGCCAAACGCCGATATGGACACTCAGAAGCCGTTCAGGGCTTACACCTGGATTCCCTACGCGCTACGTCTGCAGAAGGCCGGTATAAGTTGGAAAGTTTATCAGGAGTACGACAATTTTAACGACAACTTATTGCCTCTTTTCAAGAGTTTCCGGAACGTTAGTAAGAACTCTATCCTCTACAAGCGCGGGCGGTCCTGGGTCTCGGAAGACGCTAAGAACCCCGCGGACCGCACGCGCTCGGACGGCAAGCAACTGCTAGCCACGTTTCGCAAAGATCTCGCGGACGAGACCTTGCCGCAAGTGTCTTGGATTGTGGATGCCGCCGAGCTATCGGAGCATCCCGATCATATACCGGCGCGGGGAGAGCATCTTACTTCGCAATTCGTTCAGGCCCTGGTGGATCATCCCAAGATGTTCGCCAAGACCGTATTCTTTATCCTTTACGACGAAACCGGCGGTATGTTCGACCATGTTTCGCCTCCGGTCCCGCCGATCCATCGGTCCGACGGTTACAGCACCATGCCGATTGCCGGTGAGATCAAGCATTACAAGCCAGGAACCGAGGAGAACACCGGGCCGCAGCCGATCGGCCTGGGGATGCGCGTTCCGGCGATGATTGTCTCTCCCTGGAGCCGCGGCGGCTGGGTGTCTTCGGAGGTCTTCGACCACACGTCTGTCTTGAAGTTTCTCGAGAAGCGCTTCGGAGTAAGAGCGGAGAACATCGATAGCTGGCGCAGAGCCGTCTGCGGCGATCTTACTTCCTGCTTTGATTTTCAGACCCCCAATCAGGATTGGACGACCTTAACTTTGCCGTCGACCGCGGACTACCTGGCGCGGATCGCACGCTCGCTGCACGGAGCCACTTTGAGGATTCCGGCCAAGCAGGCTCCGACGAATCAGGAGAGACAGCAGCGGCTGGCGCGGCCGCTTCCCTACGAGTTACATGCTGAGGGAGCCGAGGATCGCGAGGGGAAATTCAGCATCGCGCTTGCGAATGCCGGCAAGACAGGAGCGGCTTTTCAGATTTACGACTATAACGACAGGGAAGGACCGTGGCGATACACAATCGAAGCGGGGAAGCGGTATATGGCATCGCCGTGGCGGAAATCTTCGGCCGCCGTGGGCTACGACTTAGTGGTTCACGGTCCAAACGGGTTCTTTAGGAGATACAGAAGCAAGTCCGGTTCCAGCA
Source organism: Bryobacteraceae bacterium (assembly GCA_050746645.1). Classification (GTDB taxonomy): domain Bacteria; phylum Acidobacteriota; class Terriglobia; order Bryobacterales; family Bryobacteraceae; genus Bog-105. Next base: position 14,969 of record JBOGMI010001170.1, read on the forward strand.
ATCTGAAAATTGTCACACGGTACCAAGGCGGGGCGCTGGTGTTGGCGCTCAGCAATGAAGGGCCGGCTCCGTTGGAGTGCCGGGTAGCGCAAGCGGACGTTTATCCGGTGGGCCGCGGCCAATCGCGCGTTCGCAACCATCGGTTGGAGGCAGGCTCTAGCCTTTCGGACCTCTGGAATCTGGCCGCGAGCGATCGCTGGTACGACCTGAGCCTCACGCTTCCGCAAGACCAAACCTTCTTGTACCGCTACGCCGGCTGCGTGGAGACGGGCAAGCCGGGAAAAACAGATCCGGCCATCGGTCCGATGCGGCTGGATGAGGTGTAAGGCGGCAGCCGGTATTCTATGCTCGATTCGTGAAGGTTCTGATTCTAGGCGGCGGAGGCCGGGAACACGCGCTGGCTTGGCGGCTGGCGAAATCCCCCTCGATCAAGGAGATTATCGCTTGCCCGGGCAATCCGGGAATTGCGCAGGTGGCGACGTGCATTCCGTCGCCCCACGAGGTATCGGCATATCCGGACATTGCCGAAGGGCATGACGTCGATCTCACCATCGTCGGTCCCGAGGGGCCGCTGGTGGTGGGCGTGGCGGATCAGTTCCATGCCAGGCGGCTTCGCATCATCGGGCCGACACGCGCGGCGGCGCGGCTGGAGGGTTCGAAGATTTTTGCCAAGCGGCTTTGCGCGGCGGCGGGGATTCCCACCGCGCGTTCGGTACAGGCGACTTCTTACGACGAGGCGCGCGAGGCACTGAAAAAGTTTGGATTGCCGGTGGTGATCAAGGCGGACGGGCTGGCAGCGGGCAAAGGCGTCGTCATCGCGCAGAGCGAGGGCGAGGCGCTG
>JBOGMI010001171.1:0-2743 GCA_050746645.1 Bryobacteraceae bacterium
AATCGAAGAAGCCGCGCCAGGCGAAGGGTGCATAAGCGGGGCTATAGGGACGGGACTTTTGAATCCCGGTCCACAGATTCCAGGCCATGTAGGACGGCACCGGCTGGGTAGGCGGGAGCGACGTCAACCCCTGCGGCCACCACGGGCGGTCGGTCCAAGCATGCACCTCGGTTACGTTGCCGATGACGCCGGACCAGATCATTTCCGCGCACTGCTTCGTCCCTTCGGTCGAATAGCCCTGATTACCCATCTGCGTGGCCACCTTGTATTTATTGGCGGCCTCCTGCAATTTGCGGCACTCCCAAACGGTATGCGCCAGCGGCTTTTCCACATAGACGTGCTTGCCGCGCTCCATCGCATGCATCGCCGCGGTGGCGTGCATGAAGTCGGGAATGGCAACGATGCAGGCGTCGATGTTTTTGTCTTCCTTGTCCAGCATGACGCGGAAATCCTTGTACTTCGGGGCCTGGGGATATTTGGCGAAAGTCTGGGCAGCTCGCTTTTCGTCCACATCGCAGAGCGCGACAATGTTTTCGGTCCGACCGACGCCGGCGATATCGCTGTGAGCCCTTCCTCCCGCGCCGACCGAGGCGACATTCAGCTTTTCATTCGGCGATTTGTAGCCCAGCGCCTTCAACGAGGCAACGCTGCGGAAGCCCTGCGCCGGCATGGTGCCGGCCAGCAAAGACCCCAAAAAGAAATACCGCCTGCTGATTCCGTTTCCACTCATCTGTTTTCTTCTCTTGCTCCCATCCTGTTATAGCGCGGGCGAACCAAACGGAACCCCGACCGTGAGGGAGGGTCGGGCAGTCCCCTTCCTCACGGTCGGTTCTGTCCCTCTCGCCATCCAAAAAAAAACGGCCCGGGTTTCCACAGTGGAAACCCGGGCCCGCAAGAGAGATATGCGAGAGATTACTGCTTCTTGTGCTTCTTCTTCTTGTGATGATGCTTCTTATGACCCTTTTTCTTCGTGGTCGTCTGGGACGAATCTTGGGAGTGCTTCGGAACCGGGGTGGCCATCAGGAAAGGAACCACCGCAAAGGTCAGCAGGGCCGAGGTAAACAGTCTTTTCATCTTTATCAGATCTCCTTCTACTCGTGGCGGATCCTTACCGGCCGCTCACAAATCTAATTTGCCTCAGCCGGACTCCTTACGCCATCGCCGGAATCGGGGAATCTGAATCCCGTATATTCGGGATGGCGAGTAACCCTTTTTAATGAAAGAATCGATTCGGTGGCACAAACGAAGTCCATTACCCAGACGCATCTGCAGCGCGTTCTGATGGTTGGGCTGAGCATTTCGGCGCTGCTACTGCTCTCCGCGCTGGTGCTGGCATTTCGCACCACACGCCAGATCGACCGCAATGCCGGCCTGTTCGCCCGGCAGCAATCGATCGCCAAGGCGGCCATCAACAATATCGAACGCCATCGCACCGAGCTGAACACGCGCTGGCTGGAGCTGGCGCGGCGCAGAGACGTGGCGACCCGGGAGGAGATTCTGGGCCAATTGGCCGAGACCCGCGCCGAAATGGGCAATGCGCTCGATTCGCTGTACAATCAGGCGGAGCGGCTACGCCAAAACATTCACAAAGAGGGACGCGGTCTGCTGCAATGGACCATCTGGCTCTTCGCCGTTTGCGTGATTTTGTCCCTGGTGTGCGCTATCTGGGTGGTCAACGCCTCCACCGGCTTGTTTCACAAACTGGAGCAGCAATCGGGCGAACTGGCCAGCATGCAGTATCAGTTGCTCGAAACGCAAGAAGCGGCGATGCGGCGCTTCTCGCACGAATTGCACGACGAGCTGGGCCAGGCGCTGACCGCCGTGAAAGCCAATCTCTCGGCGCTGCGGATGAATGGCAACCGCGAACGTGTAGACGATTGCATGGCGCTGGTAGATCAGGCCATCCACGATGTGCGCGAATTATCCCAACTGCTGCGCCCGACCATCCTGGACGATTTCGGTCTGGACGCCGCGCTGCGCTCGCTGGCGGAGAGTTTTTCCCAGCGCACCGGAATCGAGGCGAAATACACCAGCGAAATCGGGAGCCGGCGTTTGCCGGATGAAACCGAAACCAATCTCTACCGCATTGCGCAGGAAGCGCTGACGAACGTAGCGCGGCATGCGGAAGCGACCTCGGTGAACCTCGATCTGCACGCGCGAGCGGAGGATGCCATGCTGACGATTCGAGACAATGGACGTGGATTCGAACTTGCGGGGCGGCAGATGCGGGCAGGGCTTGGCCTGGCCGGCATGCGCATGCGCGCCCGCGGCTGCGGCGGCAGCTTTAACATGGATGCGGCGAACGGCAAGGGAGTGAAAATCGAGGTGAAGTGCCCAATCGCGCAATAAAGATTCTATTGGCGGACGATCACACCATCGTGCGCCAGGGGTTGAAGCTGATTCTGTCGGCACATTCGGATATGGAGGTTGCCGGCGAGGCGGCGAACGGACGTGAGGCGGTGGATCTGGCGCAGAAGATAAAGCCGGACGTCGTTTTGATGGATGTCGCCATGCCGGAACTGGGCGGAATCGAAGCCACCCGCCGCATGGTAGAGGCAAATCCGCGCGTGCGCGTGCTGGTGCTCAGCATGCACAAGGAAGCGGTTTACGTGCGCGAGATTCTGAAGGCGGGCGCGCGCGGTTACATTTTAAAGGACGCCATCGACACCGAACTCTTGCACGCGGTGCGCTCGGTCGCGCGCGGCGACGGCTACATCAGCCCGGCGGTCTCCGGCGCCCTGCT
>JBOGMI010001172.1:0-3597 GCA_050746645.1 Bryobacteraceae bacterium
ACCGGCTGCTTTAAGAAACGATCGGCGCGCATCGTAAGCTGAACCGGAGGCGGCTCGGCGCCCGGTTCCGGCGCGGTTTCCAGATTCACCCGGTGCGCATCCCAATCGAGGCTGCCCAGATAGCGGATGCTCCAGGCCTCGCCATTGGCCGCAAACAGATCCCAGCGGTGTATATCGTCGATATGCAGATGGCCGCGGATGCGCAACGCGTCGAGGGGGCCGTCGATGCGCGTGTGGGAGCTGACGATTCCGTGAATGCCGATATCGTGGCCGGCAAACAGCGTCGCGAGTTCGCTCAGGTTGCTGGGATCGAGGATGATGCGCGCCTCCAGTTGGTCCTCGTTGCGGCGCGACTGAGGATACCAATGGATTGTTCCGCGTATGTGGCCGAACCCCATTCCGGCGCGGTCGGTTCGTGCCGGCCAGCCGGAAAAGTGGATCGTAAGCTTGCCGGAGCGCTCGGGAGACACGCTGAAATCGCAGTCCTCCATATAGAAGATGGTTTTCCGCTTCCCCAAGCGAAAATCGATACGTCCGCCGGAAACTTCGAAGGCCGGGAAAAAACTGAGTCCGCCGGGATTGACGGCGCCGAGACGGTGAGCCAGATCTAGCACATTCCAGGTGCCGCCGGGGCGTTTGGCAAAATTCAGTACGGGATCGTCGAGTCTCAGGCTGGAAAAGCGAATCTTGCCCAGCAGCAACGCGCCCCAGCTTATGCGCGCGTCCAGGCTCTGCACAGAGGCGAAAGGCTCGGGGCCATAACTTGGGTCTTCCTGGATCAGTACATGTTTAAGCGAGAAGCCCGGCCCGGAAAACAGGGTGAAATGAACCGCTTGAAATTGAACCTTACGCCCCAGCCAAGCTTCGAGGGCGTGGCGGATGGGATTGCTGAAGCGCTCGGCGTTGATATGCGGCGCGACCATCCCGGCGATCAGAATCGCCGCCACCAAGGCTCCGCATACGCGCAGCACGATGCGCCAGCCGGATCTGCGCTTCGCCGGCGGCCCCATCACGCCGCTCTCGTTTAAAGTTTCGGCCTTCATCCCGGCGACTATACGTACTCCGATTGTAGCGTTTGCAGCCGCTCCGCTCAGTCAAACAGAACCTGGATCGTCAATGGGAAGCCCGCAGTCAGGCAAGCGGTAAATACTATGTATTGATTGTGAATTCCCGCAATTTGACGGTAGCTGCGTTCCGGCTATCGCTCATCTTCGTAACGGTCAGCGTGTCTATATCGAACCGCACATTCTTGTGCAGCCCGTAGTTTCCTGGAGTTTTCGTATAGCCTGCCGGTGTGAGAGTGGGGGCACACTGCGCACCATAGAGCGAGAGCGCGGCGCTGCTAGCCCACGTACCGCCTCCGCCGATCCGCAGCATTACCTGCGAGCTGACCGTCAGCACGGTCCGGCAGGAAATCCGGGTCCAAATCCCTCCCGCGAGCTGCCATGTCTGCGATTGCAGCGAAATACCGGCATCGTCGGTAAATCCGATCTGGAGCGATTGCGCAGTTGCTGCTTTCACCCAGACCGATCCGCACAGAATGACGCCGGCCGCCGCCCCACCGGGCAGCACAGTGGCCGCTATAGACGCATCCGCGCCGGATGCCGTCACCGTAGAACCGTCCGTGCCGCCAAAAGGATCCGGCACACCGCCGTTCTGCGAAACGGCCGCGCCGCTCTTTTCCCATGCGGGCTGCGTGAAATCTTCTGAATATTGACAGAGATTGCCGCCTGGGTCGAGGTAAGTAAAGGCGCCCGACCGCCCTTTCATTAAAGAAAAAAAGGATTCCAGCGTCTGGATCTCGTCTTCGATGAGCATCCAATAGGGAATCGTCCAGTTATAAAGCGGCGCCGGAGGATACCCTTGCAGTCCGCCGGCAGACCATGCGAACTCTCGCCGGAAGCCGCAATCGACATCGTTAGTTGCGCTCTGGAAAGATCTCTTCGGCTGAGATCCCGCTTGCGCGAGCATTCCGTTCAGGAACTGCGGATAATAACAAGGATCGACAAGAAGCGCGACGCTTGCAGTCGCTTCGGTGTAGTGTGCCTCATCGTCCGGCGTGAACGTAACAGAAAGCGTTTGGCTTCCTTCGTCGAGGACCGTTCCCGCCGGCGGATCGTAAACAAACGTCCCGGAAAGCGGCGCCGTGGCGTCCAATTGCGCGCTGTCGAGCGGGATCCCTCGCCTGATTGGATCCGGAGTATTCCAGGCAAGCGCCGGAGTGGTCCTGGCGATTTCGGCGCCAAGAGCGTAAAACGTCGATGGCGAACTCTGGTTGGCATATTCGGCCGCAACCCAATCGGCGGAGCGCGCCACCTTTGAGAGCCGAACCTCTGCCAGCAATCCGTTCCAGGACTGCTGATTCGACGTGCCCATGCCGATCTGCTTATCGTCCAAGTTGTCGGCGAATGCATAGGCATCCGGAATCCGGATCGCCGCCGGCGAGCCATTTACATACAGAGCATTGGATGCGTCGCCTCCGTTTCGCGTAAATACGACCTGCGTCCACGCTCCGATAGGCGCACTGTTTGATGGCCCTATCACGTCCCAGATGCTCACACCGGTGACGCCAAGCGCATTGGAAACGCTGCCGTCGAGACTCCCGGCTTCGAGCTGCCAGCTACCGAGAGCATTTCCGGAACGGGTCGTAAATATGCCGAGCCTTCCGTTCAGGGATGCGGGATTCACCCACGCGGATAGAGTGAGCACATTGCCGAGATCGAGTGTCCTTGCGTGTCCGATGGTAACGCCGTTCCCGCCGCCGCCTGCAATCGCAATCGCGCCCGATATGGGCCCGCTGCCGGTCGAGATTGTGCCAAGAGCTGCTCCGTTGTCCGCCGCGGCGGTCGAATCCGCAAGCTGCGCTGCGGAATTGCCGGTCAGATGCCATACGCCCGCGTAATCGCTATTCCAGGTCCCGGCTTTGTTGCTTAGATCGGTCGTGACGCTGTCGTTTGCGTAGCACAGGAAGATTGTGGTGTCCGAGGTATGAGAGAGGGTGGGAATGTTTACCCACGCCACGATAGCGCCGGAAGTTGGGTCGTAACTCTGGACCTCCCACGCAAGAAGATTTGCTCCAGCCGGATCGGTGGCAAATACGAGATCGTAGCCGTTCGCATTCCGGACATGGCCGCCGTTCTCCACCGTCGCAAGTGAGGCATCGATCGCCTTCACCAACACAGGAAAATCGGCTTGATCGGTATTTGGAACTTTTGTATGGTCAACAGTAATCGAGCGGTAATATTGATATTCCATGAAATTGCCTGACTGACTTTTAGCAGGTTCAGCAGAGCGATGGAGTGCAAGGAGTTGGCGTAAGCGCAACAATCATAAGGAGATAATTTTTGTGCGCCGCGCTGTGACCCTGTGACACGACTCCGGAGAAGCAGCCTCGCCGCTATTTACATCACAGTTCGCGATATCGGAAGCAGGTGGTCAGATGGTCATTCACCATGCCTGACGCCTGCATAAAGGCGTAACAAATGGACGAACCTACGAACGCAAAGCCGCGTTTGCAAAGGTCCTTGCTTAAAGCGTCCGATTGCGCCGTTCGGGCCGGCACGTCAGCGATGCGCTTGCGGCGGTTTTGCAGCGGGC